>CAXUBD010000279.1:1813-3494 GCA_964249225.1 uncultured Verrucomicrobiota bacterium
CGGCCAGCCCGCGCCGGAAGAACTGGCCGACGACTTGGAAAAAATGGGGCCGACGTTCGTCAAGTTCGGCCAGTTGCTTTCCAGCCGGCCCGATCTTTTGCCCGAACCTTATCTGAAGGCGCTCGCGCGTTTGCAGGACAAGGTCAAACCCTTTCCCTACGAGCAGGTCGAAGAGATTATCAGCAGTGAGCTCGGCATCCGCATTTCAAAAGCCTTTTCATTCTTCGAGGAAAAACATCTGGCCGCCGCGTCGCTCGGCCAGGTGCATCGCGCGGCGTTGCGCGACGGTCGGCCCGTCGTCGTAAAAGTGCAACGCCCGGAAATCCGCAAACAAATCGCCGAGGATTTTGAAGTCCTGGAGGAGATCGCCGCGTTTTTTGACGAACACACGGACATCGGCAAGCGTTATCGTTTCGGAAAAATTCTCGCGGAGTTCAAAAGTTCGATTTTGCAGGAACTGGATTACCAACGCGAAGCGTCCAACTTGACGACGCTTGCAAATAATCTGAAGGATTTCCCGCACATCCTTGTTCCGCTGCCCGTGCTGGATTACAGTTCGCGCAGCGTGCTGACGATGGATTATGTCAGCGGCACAAAAATCACCGCGTTGAGTCCCATCGCGCAACTGGACATCAAGGGCGAGGTTCTGGCCGAGGAAGTTTTCAAGGCATATCTGAAACAGGTTTTGATTGATGGCTTCTTCCACGCCGACCCGCATCCGGGCAACGTTTTTCTGACGGACGACGGGCGCGTGGCCTTGCTGGATCTGGGCATGACTGGACGCGTGAGTTCAACCATGCAGGAAAATTTGTTGCGGCTGCTGCTTGCCATCAGCGAAGGCAACGGCGATGAAGCCGTGAAAATCGTCTTACGCATCAGCGAAACCGCAGAGGACTTTGACGAGGCGGTGTTCGCTAAAAAGACCTCGGAATTTGTTTCCGAACAGCGCGATCAGACGTTGAACCACCAGTTTGTCGGCAAATCCTTGATGGAAGTCTCCCGCACGGCGGCGCAAACCGGACTATATGTTCCGACCGAACTGACGCTGCTCGGGAAAACTCTGCTGCAACTCGAACAGGTCGGGAAAACTTTGTGTCCCACTTTCAATCCCAGCGCTTCCGTGCGCCGCAACGTCGCCGAAATCATGACGACCCGGATGCGCAAAGCCGCTTCGCCGGGGCATTTATTTGGATCCTTTCTGGAGATGAAGGATTTCGTCGGTGGCCTGCCGGGCCGCGTGAATAAAATTCTGGACGTGGTTGGCAATTCGGAATTGGAAGTCAATGTCAAAACTCCGGACGCACGGTATTTGCTCAACGGCTTTGAAAAAATCGCGAATCGCGTCACCACCGGCCTTCTGCTCGCGGCGCTGATCGTGGGGGCCGCGCTGATGATGCGAATCAATTCCTCGTTCCAGATTTTCGGCTATCCCGGCATCGCCATGCTCTGTTCTTTCATCGCCACGGGGGGCCGTGTGTGGCTGGTTATTGGCATTCTTTGGAAAGACCACAAGGACAAACATAAACGGTAGCGGGTGCGCCGGTTTGCCGGTTGAATTGCAGACCATGGCTCAACCGCGAAAAGCGGCAGCACCGTCGTGGATGCCAGCGGTGCGACGACTTAGTGGAAAAATTTCTTGGATCCGCTTTTTTTGCAAATTATCACAGCCCGGTTTTTGAAA
>CAXUBD010000280.1:0-3464 GCA_964249225.1 uncultured Verrucomicrobiota bacterium
AAATTTCGGCCATACGATTGGCCACGCGATTGAAAACAGTTCCGGTTACGGAAAGTTTCTGCACGGCGAGGCGATTGCCATCGGTCAGGTCGCGGCGGCAAAACTGTCGCAAAGAATTCTCGGTTTGCCGGAGCGCGATGTTGAACGGATTGAAAATCTGTTCGCGCGCGCCGGTTTGCCGGTGCAAATCAAATTAAATTTCGCCCAGCGAAAAAAAATTTTCGCCGCGATGCAGCTCGACAAAAAAGTCAGCGGCGGTGAAATCAAATTCGTTCTTGCCGAAAAGATCGGCAAGGTTGTCTGGGGACAGAAAGTTTCTTCGACTTTGATTGAAGAAGTTCTGGCCAAAGATGCTCACAAATGAAATACAGATTCGGAAATATTTTTATCTGTGTTTCATCTGTGCTAATCTGTGGTTAATAATTTATTGAAATATGATTTTGGTTTTGGACAACTACGATTCGTTCACCTACAACCTCGTGCAATATCTCGGCGAGCTGGGCGCGGACTTGCAGGTGCGCCGTAACGACGAGATTTCCATCGAGCAAATCCGCGCGCTTAAGCCGGAACGCATTCTCGTCTCGCCCGGCCCGTGTTCGCCGCGCGAATCCGGTTTGTCGAACGAAGTCATCCGCACTTTTGCGAATGAAGGAATTCCAATTTTTGGGGTTTGTCTTGGGCATCAGTGCATCGGCCACACGTTTGGCGCGGACGTGGTCGTGAATTACCGCATGATGCACGGCAAAACTTCGCCGATCAAACACAACGGAAAAGATTTGTTCGAAGGAATGGCGAATCCGTTTCCGGCGACGCGGTATCATTCGCTCGTCATCAAGCGCGAAACGATGCCGGATGTTCTGGAAATCACCGCCGAGACTGACGAAGGCGAAATCATGGGTGTGAAACACAAGACGCTGCCGATCTGGGGCGTGCAGTTCCATCCTGAAAGCATTTTGACGGAAAACGGCCGGACGATTTTGAAGAATTTTTTGAAACTCAAATAAAAAACGCGCCGACTTTCATCGGCGCGTTTTGCTTTTGGAAAATTATTGGGAGCGGCGACTCGCCGTTAAAAATTCTTCGCGACTTCCGCCCAGTTCACCACGTTCCAGAACGCCTTCAGATAATCCGCGCGCTTGTTCTGATATTTCAAATAATACGCGTGCTCCCAGACGTCCACGCCGAGGATGACTTTGCCTTCGACGCCGGATACGGCTTTGCCCATGAGCGGATTGTCCTGGTTCGGCGTGGAGACGATCTCCAGTTTGCCGCCGTTCGAGACGAGCCACGCCCAGCCGCTGCCGAAACGTCCGATGCCCGCCGCCTCGAACTTCGCCTGAAAATCCGCGAACGACCCGAACGCGCCGTTGATCGCGTCGCCGAGCTTGCCCGTCGGCGCGCCGCCGGCCTTGGGCGCGAGAATTTTCCAGAAGAACGAATGGTTCCAATGGCCGCCGCCGTTGTTGCGCACCGGGCCGCGGATATTTTCCGGCACGGAAGCGAGATCGCCGATGAGCGCTTCGAGCGACTTGCCTTCCAGCGCGGCGTTGCCGGCGATGGCCTTGTTGAGATTGGCGACGTAAGCCGCGTGATGCTTGTCGTGATGGATCTCCATCGTCAACGCGTCAAAGTGGGGTTCGAGCGCGGCTTTGTCGTAGGGCAGGGGAGGCAGTTCGAATGGCATAATTTTTCTTTCGTTAAGGTTTAACAGTTAAAATTGCTGGACGCAAATTGCGCCAACAGCGGACAAAATGCAAGTGCGGACAACGGTTGGCAATCAGGTGAAATACGCAGTGCGGAGAAAATTCACTTTTTTCGCAAAGCTGTCCAAAGCGCGATAATTCCAAGGAGCAGACAAACTCCGACGCCAATCCAAAATTGAAAAGATTCGTCAGTCCGCAAGACTTCCATTCCAGTCATTCCTCGCATTCCACCCGAATGAAACTTTCCGCTCACAACGGCACTTACTCCTCCAAAAAGAAAAAAAAGCTCCGATGATCAGAAAAAAGATTCTTGTCAAAATCAACTTGTTCTTTTTTGCTCATTTCGTCAGGTCCGCGAAATTTTTCAGGAGTTGCAGGCCGTGCGTCACTTCAATAATTCAAACGCCGCAGTGAGCGCACGCGGTCAAACGCCTTGTCATTGCTGATTAACGGCTGATTGAAATAACGCGCGAAGCCGGCAATCCAAGTGTAGTTTTCACCCAAGCGTCCGCCGATGTCCATGAGTTCGCGGTCAACCTGCGCGGCGGCGTAGGCGATCTCCGGCTGCAAATTCAAAATCCGCCAGCGCGACAAAAAAATCCTGGCCTCCGGCAAAGTGGCAAAGCCCGTCGCAAATTCTCCGGCGGAAATGACGGTCGTGATCAATCTTTGTCCGCGATGACTGGCCATGAATTTCGCCGCCGCGCCAAAACGCTGCGTTTGTTGCTCGTTGCGAAGGTCAACGAGAAATGTCGTGTCCGCGATCATTTAACAATTTTGCGCGGGCGATTTGAGCGTCGGCCTCGGCCAGAACGGAGCAGGGCAACCCGGCTTGGATTCATCGGCTGCAATTTCAACGGCCAAATCGCGTCCAGCAATTCACCGGCGGTTTCGCAAGTTTGCGGCGCGTGGCGCAAAATCACGTCGGAAAAACTGTCGCCCGGTTCTTTGAGCTTGCGCAGTCTGGTGTGCGCATCAGTCGAAATTGTAATTGTTGTAAATGGCATACATGAAAATTGCATGAATAGAATTTAATTGCAAGCAAATTTTTATGTTGGAAACAAATCTCATTTCGCCAGGTCCACGAAATTTTTCAGCAGTTGCAGGCCGACCTTCTGGCTTTTCTCCGGGTGAAATTGCGTGGCGTAAACATTGTCGCGCCAGATGGAAGACGCAAAATTGCCGCCGTAATCCGTGCGCGTCGCGACGATGGATTGGTCCGCCGGCTGCGGAAAAAAGCTGTGCACGAAATAAACGTAGCTGCCGCTGGCGATGCCGCGATAGAGCGGACAATCCGGCTTCGTGATTTCAATTTGATTCCAGCCGATCTGCGGGATTTTCAGCCCGGGCTTTTCCGTGAAGCGGACGACGCTGCCGGAAAAAATTCCGAGTCCGGCGGCACAGGAATTGAATTCCTCGCTCCGTTCAAACAGCGCCTGATAGTTTATATAAAAACGCCGGCGTCTTCTAGCAAATGCAGCTTGCGCAGTGCGTTCATGCAATCGTCGAAAGCGCCGACGCCGGGCAACACCATCGCGCTGGCGTCGCCGATCTCGCGCGGCGTTTGCGCCACGCGCACGCTCGCGCCGACCTTGAGCAGCGACTTGTGGACGCTGCGCAAATTGCCGGAGCCGTAGTCGAGTAATGCGATCACAGGAATAATTTAGCCACAAATGGACGCGGCTTGCCACGCTGAAAAGCGAGCCGCGATCCATAAGAAAAGTCTGCAACAGGGCGGATGCGGCAAAGCGGCGTCCGTTT
>CAXUBD010000281.1:0-613 GCA_964249225.1 uncultured Verrucomicrobiota bacterium
CAGCACGCCAAATTTCGGCTGGATCATTTTCACGAGCGGCGCGAGTTCGCCTGGCTGATTCGGGCCGGCTTCCAGCACCGCCGCCTGATACGTTTTATCCAGCCGAAGCAACGTGGCCGGCACGCCGATGTCGTTGTTGAAACTCGCCTCGCTCCAGAGCGTGGAAAATTTCTGGCGCAGCACCGATGCGATCAATTCCTTCGTCGTCGTTTTCCCGTTCGAGCCGCCGACACAAACGACCGGCAGCGAAAAATCTTTTCGATACGCCGCTGCTAATTTTCCAAATGCGATTCGCGCGTCATCAACCACGAGCGTCGCGCACTCCGGCAATTGTGCTGGAACTTTTTTTCGTTCGATGACAACCGCGCCGACTTTTTTCGCCGCGACTTCATTTAAAAAATCGTGGCCGTCAAATTTTTCACCGCGAATCGCAAAAAATAAATCGTCCGCTTGCGCCCGCCGCGAATCAGTGCAGACATTTTTTACCATCGCGTCCGCCGCGCCGCCCTCGCAGCTCCCGCTCTTGCAATCGAGATAGAGCTTGCATGCACCGCCATCGGCCACGAGCGGCTCGACGATCGTGCTCTGACACGCGCTGTAGACATCCCCGAGA
>CAXUBD010000281.1:623-3442 GCA_964249225.1 uncultured Verrucomicrobiota bacterium
CCGCGACAAATTTCAAAGAGCGCTCTTCCACAAAATTTTACTGCGCGGCAGTCATTTGCCGCGAAACGCCGGCCGCCGCGATCGGCATCAGGTTCGTCGCTTCCAAATTTTCATCCGCCGGAATGTTGAGATAACTCGCACAGCGCTCGGCGATGTCTTTGAACACCGGACCGCAAACTTTGCCGCCGTAATAACCTTCTTTCGGCTCGTCCATCACGACGGAAATGCAAAGCTGCGGATGGTCCGCCGGGAAAAATCCGATGAACGAAGAAATGAATTTTCCAGAAACATACGTTCCGCCCTCGACTTTTTGCGCCGTGCCGGTTTTGCCGGCGACGACATAATTTTTCATCGCCGCGCCTTCCGCCGTGCCGTCTTTGGTCACGACCGTTTTGAGCGCCTCGATCATCAATTTGCTCGTGGCTTCCGTAACGACCTGACGCGCGCGTGTCGGCGCGAAGCGTTGAACGACATTGCCGTCGCGATCCGTCAACCGGCTGACGATCATCGGACGCATCAGCCAGCCGTCGTTCGCCAGCGCGCCCATCGCCATGAGCATCTGCAACCGCGTCACCGCCACGCCGTGGCCCATGGGAATTTGCGCGATGGAAACTTTGGTCCAATCTTTGACCGGATACAAAATACCTTTCGCCTCGCCTGGCAAAGCGATGGCCGTGCGCTGGCCGAAACCATAATCCCACGCGTAATCGTAAAGTCCTTTTTCGCCGAGGCGGATGCCGATCTTAGCCGCGCCGATATTGGACGATCTCGTGATCGTGCAAAACTCTCCCGGCGAAAGCAAAATGCCCGCGCTCGCAATCGAACTGGTCGCTCAATTTCACCACGCCGCTGTTCAACGCGCCGGACACGACGACAATTTTAAAAGTTGAACCCGGTTCAATGACATCGGTGATGACGCGATTGCGCGTTTCCGGCGTAATCGTGTTCGGTTTGTTCGGATCGTAATTCGGCAGCGTGACCATCGCCAGAATTTCGCCCGTGCCCGGGCGCATGACAATTCCCGTGATGCTTTTCGGCGTGTGTTTTTGGATCGCGTCGGCCAGCGCGGTCTCGACGATGTGCTGGACTGCCGCGTCAATGGTCAGCACGACGTTCAAGCCGTCGCGCGCGGTGACATCCTCGTCGCGCAACGCAACGAGTTCATGTTGCGCGCGGTCTGTTTCCGTCACGCGCCAGCCGGCGACGCCGCTCAACGAGGAATTCAGCGAAAGTTCAATCCCGTCGCGCCCGGAAATTTTTGAAACCAGCCGCCCGCTCACTTTCGTTTCTTCCGCGCCGGAAAATCCCAACACCTGCGACGCCAGCGAGCCATTGGGATAAATCCGCATCTGATCCGGCTCGGCAAAAATCGCGCTCTGGCGCAAGTTGCGAAAAAAGGTGCGGTTCGTTTTTGACAATTTATTTTCGTCCACGGCGAACGACAGATTCGTCATCGCCATCTGAACTTGCCGCCAGGTTTCGTCCGAAACATTTTTCTCAAGGCGGACGTAATGCAGATTGTTCGTGACGGTTTCTCCCTTTTCATTTTTGCCGACGCGCGGCGTCAATTTCTGGCACAGGTCGGCTTCGTTCAAATTCAGCAACGGCGCAAGTGCGTGGGCTACGATAGCCTGCTGGTTGCCGATCAATGACGGCTCGGCGCAAACGGTTTTTACCGCGACGCTCGTGGCGAGAATATTTCCGTTCACGTCCAAAATGTCGCCGCGACGCGGAGCCTGCCAGAATTCGCGCTGCGTGTTTTGCGCCGCCAGCGCGCTCAACTCGTCGTGCCGCACCACTTGCAAATCCACCAGCCGGTAGCCCAGCCCGGCGAAGGCCGCGCCGAGAAATGTCAGCAGCAGCAGCGCGCGTTTGAGTTGGAGCTTTCTGGTCATTTAAAAAGGCCGGCCACTCGTGGCGGTCGGTTCCTCAACCAACGGCGACACGAGCAGCGGCCAAAATTTTTCATGGTTTATGGCGTCAACGTTTCCGCCGGTCGCGCGGCAAATTGACGCAATTGATTTTTGTTTTCCGCGACTTCAATGGATTCGCCGAGCCGCACGATTTGCGACGGTTGCGCCGGGCCGAGGCCAAGTTTCAACTCGCGCGCGCGCTGGTCGAGCATCACCGGCGAATGCAAAATCGCCAGCTGATCGCTCTGCCGCTGGTCGTCGCGGCTCAACTGCGTCAGGCGGGTTTCGCGCTGGCGGATTTGCTGGC
The DNA here is from genome assembly GCA_964249225.1 of uncultured Verrucomicrobiota bacterium. GTDB lineage: Bacteria > Verrucomicrobiota > Verrucomicrobiia > Limisphaerales > UBA11358 > UBA11358. The sequence goes on from CAXUBD010000281.1 coordinate 2,844, forward strand.
CGAGCCGGTAAATCTCATTTTTCTGCCAGACGTAACCGACCGCCGAGCCGCCGATCAACAAGCATAAAAATGACGCCTTCAACGCCGGGCCAAACCGGATCGCCGCCGACTGATTTTTTCGATTTTTCGCCATCTTAAATTTTTTCCAAAATTCTCAATTGCGCGCTGCGGCTGCGCGGATTTTCTTTCAACTCAATTTCGCCGGGCAAAATCGCCTTGCGCGAAACCCATTTCATTTCCGTCGCGCGCGGCTGCCGCAACTCCGGCACGTCCACCGCGCCGCTGAACGTGTAATCGCGCGTGCGCTCGCGCCCAAATTTTTTCACGACGCGGTATTCGAGCGAGTGAAACGTGATGACCGCCAATCTTCCGCCCGGTTTCAAAATTTTCACCGCCGCGTCTAATCCGCGTTTCAAGGAACCGATTTCGTCATTAACCGCGATGCGCAGCGCCTGAAAAACTTTTGTAGCCGGATGCGACTTTTTTCCGTGCCTCGGCGCGAGCCGTTCGATCAATTCCGCCAGTTGCCGCGTCGTCGTAAATTTTCGCTGCGCGCGGTCGTGGACCTGCGCGCGCTCGGCGAGCGTACGCTCAAGATC
>CAXUBD010000282.1:0-3404 GCA_964249225.1 uncultured Verrucomicrobiota bacterium
GCTTCTTGAGCTTCGGTTCGAGTTCTGGCGAATAAATGGACGCGAGATAATCGCGCATTTTTTTGCGCATGAACATTCCGTTCGTGCAAATGTAAAGCACGCGGCCTTGTTCCAGCAAACCTGCGATGAGTTCCTCGATCTTCGGATAAATCAGCGGTTCGCCGCCGCAAATCGAAACCATCGGCGCGTCACATTCCATCGCGGCTTCGAGGCATTTTTCCAGCGGCACCATGTCTTTGAGCGACGTGGAATATTCGCGGATGCGCCCGCAGCCGGTGCAGGTCAAATTGCACGTGTGCAGCGGTTCGAGCTGCAAGACCATCGCGAATTTGGGCGTCTTGCGGATTTTATGTTTGATGATGTGACTGGCGATTTTTTTCGTCAGTGCAAATGGGAAACGCATAATTTTATCGTGCTAGGGCCAGTTGATTTTGATTGGACATTATAATCGCCGCCACAGGCGCGTTGGTCGCCGGCGGATCCGCTTTCAAGATGCCCGGCAAAAAGAAGGACGCGGGCGAAACGGACGTGCCCGTGTTGATGCCGCTGCAGCCGGTCAGGGCCATGCCGAACACCATCAGTATTGCCAGACCCGGAAAATTCCAATTTAATCTCACTTGCCCAGTATAAAACAGCCGGGCGTGATGGCAACTTTTTATTCCGATGGCGGGCGCATGACCAAATGCAAATTGGCCGCCGCGATGCTTTTTCTTTTTACCACGGGAATTATTTTTGCCGATGACGCGCCGAACAAAAAATTTGCCGCGCGCGACGAGGCGGCCTTCCAACGCACGCAAATTCAATTTCGATCGGAACCCGACAATCCGACCAACGCATGGCGGTTCGCCGCCGCGTGCTATGATTTTGCCGACTTCGCGACGAACGACACCCAGCGCGCGGACATCGCGAACCAAGGCATCGCCGCCTGCCGTCAATTGATCGCGCGCGACCCAAAATCCGCGCCGGCGCATTATTATCTCGGCATGAACCTTGGCCAGCTTGCGCGCACGGAATTGCTCGGTGCCTTGGCGCTCGTCAGGGAAATGGAAAGCGAATTTAAAACGGCGGCGGCCTTGGACGAAAATTTTGACCACGCCGGGACCTCGCATAATCTCGGCCTTCTCTACCGCGACGCGCCCGGCTGGCCCGCGAGCATCGGCAACAAACGCAAGGCGCGCGACTGGCTCGAACGCGCCGTCAAACTCGCGCCCGATTATCCGGAAAACCACTTGACCCTCGCCGAATCATTTTTGCAATGGGACGACGCCGAACACGCGAAACTCGAATTGAACGCGCTTGATTCCATCTGGTCAAAAGCCCGGACGAATTACACCGGCGAAGCGTGGGAACAGAGCTGGGATTCATGGTCCACGCGACGCGACGCGACGCGGCGGAAAATTGAAGAAATTTTACCGCCGGAAAAAACGGCCAAAAGTCAGCGAAATTAAATTCAAATTTTCTGTGGCTGGCCACGTCCGGTTGCACTACAGTAATTATCCGAAAATGCGAAGTGGACCGAACAGAGATTTGCATGGCTAAAAAAATCATGACGGCGCTGGCCGACTCCGGTCTGTTTCTGCGGGAATGGTTCGCCAATCCGCAACGCACCGGTTCCGTTGCGCCCAGTTCGCCCAAGCTCGCCGCCGCCATGGCCCACTGGCTGCCGGCCGATCCCAAAAGTTTCGTCCTCGAACTCGGCCCCGGCACCGGCGCCGTCACCGAGGCCCTCATCAAACGCGGCCTGCGCGAAGACCGGCTCGTCGCCATCGAACACAATCCGAAAATGTCCCGCCTGCTGCGCGAAAAATTTCCGCGCGCCCAGATCATCACCGGCGACGCGTGGCATCTCGATGTGCTGCTCCGCGAAAGGCGGCATCCGATTGAAAGCGTCGGCGCGGTCATCTCCAGTTTACCGCTGCTGAATTTTCCGCCGGCCGAAGCCGAGGCGCTCGCGCAAAAAATCCGCGGCATCCTTGAACCGCACGGCAACTGGGTGCAATACAGTTATCATCTTGGCAAAAACCAGACGCGCGGCGCGTCCAGCTTTCAACTGCGCGCCACGAAAATCGTCTGGCTGAATTTCCCGCCCGCCCGCGTCAGTGTTTTTCAGAAATAATCGTAGCGGCATCTCGGCAGAGCGCTGGAAACTTTCTCGAATCGAAATCCGGCTTTCTGCCGAAAGCCGCTACACAGTAATTTAGAATTATTCTAAATCTTGACGCTTGCCGATTTCGACCGTAATCTGTTTTTGCAATGAGCGGGGTTGAAAAAAAATCAAACGAGAATTTCAGCGAACGGCTGAACACCAGTGGCTTTCGTTTCACGCCGCAGCGGCAGCACGTTTATGACGTGGTCACGCAAAAACGCGACCATCCGACGGCGGAGGAAATTTTCATCCGCACAAAGCGCACGATGCCGGAAATTTCCCACGCGACGGTTTATAATTGTTTGGACGCGCTCGTGAAATGCGGTTTGGTTCGCCAAGTTCAACTTGAGCGCGGCGCGACGCGGTTTTGCCCCAACATGGAAGAGCATTGCCATTATTTTTGTGATTCGTGCGGCGAAGTTTTTGACGTCGCGTTGCCGACGGATTCCACGGTCATGCCGCGACCGAAAGGTTTCAAAGTCGATCATTACGACATCGCGGTTCACGGCGTCTGCGCCGAGTGCGCGAAGAAAAAATGACGATTCACAATTCAACAATTTAACAATTCACGATTTTAGAAAATGCCAACAGCCACCGAGACAATTGAAGATTTGGTCAAGACGGAATATAAATACGGCTTCGTCACCGATGTCGAAACCGAGTCCACGCCGCCGGGTTTGAGCGAGGACACGATCCGCCTGATTTCACGCAAGAAAAACGAGCCAGAGTGGCTGCTCGAATGGCGGCTCAAGGCGTTTCGCCACTGGCTCACGATGCCCGAACCGACGTGGCAGTTTGTGAAATATCCGAAAATAAATTTTCAGGACATCACTTATTTTTCGCAGCCCAAGCCGCCGGCCAACGCGCCGAAAAGTCTGGCCGACGTTGATCCGAAACTTTTGGAGACTTACGAGAAACTCGGCATTCCGCTGCGCGAACACGCCAAGCTCGCGGGCGTGGCCGTGGACGCGATTTTTGATTCCGTGAGCGTCGGCACGACGTTCCGCAAACAGCTTGCGGAAAAGGGCGTCATTTTTTGTTCGTTCACCGAGGCGGTGCATGACCATCCCGAACTCGTAAAAAAATATCTCGGCTCCGTCGTGCCGCACACGGATAATTATTACGCCGCGCTGAATTCCGCCGTGTTCTCCGATGGCTCCTTCGTGTTCGTGCCCAAAGGCGTGCGCTGCCCCATGGAGTTGTCGACGTATTTTCGGATCAATGCCGCAAAGACAGGGCAATTCGAGCGCACATTGAT
>CAXUBD010000283.1:0-3397 GCA_964249225.1 uncultured Verrucomicrobiota bacterium
TCAATCAGGCGCGCATCATCAAAGCCGCCGAAGCTGCGTGCGAAAAAGGCTTTCGTCCCATCTACAACATTTACGTCGCGATTGGGCAGAAGCAGTCGAGCATCGCGCGCGTGATCGGGGTGCTGGAAGAAGCGGGCGCGATGCCCTACACCATTGTAGTGGTGGCGTCGGCCTCCGATTCCGCCTCGAACCAATATCTGGATCCGTTCGCAGGCGCGGCGATGGGCGAATGGTTCATGGACAACGGCATGGATGCGCTCATCATCTATGATGATCTTTCCAAGCAGGCCGTGGCGTATCGCCAGGTGTCGCTCGTCTTGAAACGTCCGTCCGGCCGCGAAGCGTATCCCGGTGACGTGTTTTATTTGCACAGCCGTTTGCTGGAACGCAGCGCGCGCGTTTCTGAAAAATACGGTAACGGCTCGCTCACGGCGCTACCGATCATTGAAACGCAAGCCGGCGACGTTTCGGCTTACATCCCGACGAACGTGATTTCGATCACGGACGGACAAATTTATTTGGAAACGGATTTGTTTTATCAGGGCGTTCGTCCCGCAGTGTCCGTCGGACTTTCCGTTTCACGCGTCGGTTCTGCCGCGCAGATCAAGGCGATGAAGCAAGTCGCCGGACGCATCAAAGGCGATCTCGCGCAATATCGTGAACTCGCGGCGTTCGCGCAGTTCGGTTCTGACCTCGACGCGAAGACGCAGGCGATTCTCGAACGCGGCAAACGCGTCGTGGAAATTTTCAAGCAGCCGCAGTTCAATCCCATCGCCGTGGAAATTCAGGCGGCGGTTTTGTGGGCGGTGCAGAACAGTTTCTTTGACGACGTGGCTGTGGACAAGATCAAGGATTTTCAGGCGAAGCTCACGGATTTTCTCGGCACGCGCCAAGCGGATTTGCTGCTGAAGATCCGCAACGAAAAAGCCATCAGCGACGCCATCGGCGCGGATTTGAAGGCGGCGGTCACGGAATTCAAGTCAAGCTACCGCTAATTTTTCATGCCCAGCACGCGCGACATACGCCGACGCATCAAGTCGGTCAAGAACACCGCCCAAATCACGAAGGCGATGCAGATGGTCGCCGCCGCCAAGATGCGCAAGGCGCAGCAGGCCGCGCTCGTCGGGCGGCCGTATGCGGATTTGATGAACGCGATTCTGGCCGAGGCCGGCCCGCGCATCGCGTCGTTCAAGCATCCACTGATGGAAATCCGCGACGTGAAAAAACGCGCGCTCATCGTTGTCAGTTCGGATCGCGGATTGTGCGGCGGATTGAACAGCAACCTGTTTCGTGAAGTGGTGAAATTGGACAAAGGCTCGACGTTTGTTTATGTCACGGCTGGTCGCAAGGCGTCGCAATTTGTCGCGCGCACGAAGCGGCAGTTGGCGGCGGAATTCACTTACAAGGACGCGCCGAGTTTTGCCGAGGCGCGGGCGATTTCAAAATTCGCGCAAGATCTGTTTTTGAAAGGCGAGGCGGACGCCGTGGACATTTTGTTCACGCAATTCGTTTCGACGTTGGTGCAACAGCCGAAAACGATTCCGTTTTTGCCGGTCGGAAAAATTTCGGCGGTCACGGCGGGCGTGAATGCGCCGCAGCCAGAATTGCCAAGTTCCGGCGCGCGGACGGATTCGTTTGAATTTGAGCCGGACGAAAAAAGCGTGTTAAGCGAATTGCTGCCGCACAGCTTGAATTTTCAAGTCCACCAGATTTTGCTTGAGGCCAAGGCGTCAGAACACAGCTCGCGCATGGTCGCGATGAAAAATGCGACGGACAACGCGAAGCAGCTCATCAAGGATTTGACGCTCGAATACAACAAATTGCGCCAGTCGAACATCACGAAGGAATTGCTGGAGATCGCCAGCGCGCAGATGGCGGTGGGTTGAAGATTGAAACCAGCGCGCGTTTTGTTAAATTGCAGCCATGACAAGGTTACTGGAAAAAGCAGTCGAAGAAGCCAAGACGATTCCTGAAAGCAAACAGGATGAGGTTGCGGTTTTCATCTTTGAAGAAGTTCAGCGCGCGAAGTTGCTGGCGGGAATTGAAGAGGGCGAGCAGGCGATTCGGGAAGGCCGCGTTGTTTCCCACGAAGAGGCAAAACAGCGAATGGCGCGATGGCTAAAATAATTTGGACCGAACCGGCACTGGGTTATTTGAATGCGATTGCAGATTATATCGCTAAAAATAATCCCGATGCGGCAAACCGGCTTGTTCGCCGCGTGTTTGAATCCGTGGATTTGCTGGAGCAGTTCCCTGAACTGGGGCGGCGCGTCCCGGAAATGCGAAAGTCTGGATACCGTGAGATGATTGTCTCGCCGTGCCGGATTATTTACCGGGTCGAAGGCGAAACGGTTGTGGTGATATTTGTGATGCGCGGCGAACGTGAATTGAAGCCGCAGGAAATAATTGACGCAGATTTGTAGAATTTAATTTTAATTATGAACAAAGGTAAAATCGTTCAAATCATCGGCCCGGTCGTGGACGTGGAATTTCCCGGCCAGTTGCCCGCCATTTACAACGCGCTGACGGTCGAATACGACCTGCCCGGCGGCGCCAAGACCAGGCTCACGCTCGAAGTGCAGCAGCATCTCGGCGACAACTGGGTGCGCGCCGTCGCCATGAGCACCACTGAGGGGCTCAAGCGCGGTTACGAAGTCACTGATGCCGGTGCGCCCATCTCCATGCCCGTCGGCGAAGCCGTCATGGGTCGCGTGTTCAACGTCACCGGCGATCCCGTGGACGAACAAGGTCCAGTGAAGGCCGACAAATATCTGCCCATCCATCGCGCCGCGCCCGCGCTCGTGGATCAATCCACCAGCCCGCAGGTTTTGACGACCGGCATCAAGGTCATTGATTTGATCTGCCCGTTTCTCAAAGGCGGAAAAGTCGGTGCGTTCGGCGGCGCCGGCGTCGGCAAGACCGTCGTCATCATGGAACTCATCAACAACATCGCCAAATTGCACGGCGGCGTTTCCATGTTCGCCGGTGTCGGCGAACGCACACGCGAGGGCAACGATCTTTACAACGAAATGATCGAGGCCGGCGTCATCAAGGTTGAGAAGGACGAAAAAGGCCATCCGAAAATCGGCGAGAACGGTTTGCCGATCATCGCGCCCGGTTCAAAGATCGGCCTCGTCTATGGCCAGATGAACGAACCGCCCGGCGCGCGTTTGCGCGTCGCGCTGTCCGCGCTCGCCGTGACCGAATATTTCCGCGACGAAAAAAATCAGGACGTGCTCCTGTTCGTGGATAACGTCTTTCGTTTCTCGCAGGCCGGTTCCGAAGTTTCCGCGCTGCTGGGCCGCACGCCGAGCGCCGTCGGTTATCAGCCGACGCTCGCCGCCGAAATGGGCGACTTGCAGGAACGCATCACCTCGACCAAAAAAGGTTCGATCAC
>CAXUBD010000284.1:0-3397 GCA_964249225.1 uncultured Verrucomicrobiota bacterium
CGCTCGAACTGCTCGGCGATGGTCTGCGGCCCTTCGATTTTTTTCATGCCGACGAGTTGCGCGAAGCCTTTATACATCGGATAAACCGCGAGGCACGCGGGCTTCAATTTATAGCGTTCCTCGAACAGCGGAATGTGCGGCTGATGCGCGATGCCGCGCATGAGAAAACCGTTCGCCGGATGTTCTTTGGAAATAATCGGCAGCGCGACTTTATAAAATTCGGCGATGAGCGCGGCCATTTTTTTCTGGCCGGGATTATTTTCGTCCCGCGGATGAACCGTCGGAACTGGAAAGCCTTCGCGGTTCGGATCGGCGTCGGTCAACGGCCCTTCCAAACCTTGTCCGCGAAAGATGACGACGAAACGATGTTCCTTGCCCGCCTTGATGATGATTTCCGTGTCGCCGATTTTTTTTATTTTGGCAGAAAGCAACGCGACCAGTTTTTCGCAAACTTCCGTTGCAATTCTTCCGGCGCGACGGTCGGTGACAATTCCCTTTGCGTCGAGCGTGGCAAAATTCGCGCGCGCGCAAACGTCGCCGGGCTTCAACTCAACTCCGAGGCCGAGCGCTTCAATGACGCCGCGACCGACTTGAAATTCCAGCGGGTCGTAGCCGAACAAACCGAGATGCCCCGGCCCGCTGCCGGGCGTGATGCCGGGCGCGACGGGAATCATGCGGCCTTGCGCGGAATTTTTCGCGATCTTGTCGAGGTTCGGCGTCGTCGCGGCTTCGAGCGGCGTAAGATAATTTTGTTCCTGCGTCGCGATGTCGCCGAGGCCGTCGAGCACGACGAGCACGAGTTTGGCCTTGGTCTTGAGAGTCAGTTCGGAATATTGCGCGTCCAAATTCATGGCGATAATTTGCTCGCAAGTCGCCGCGAGCGCAATGCGATTCCATTTTGCACCGTGACAAAACGGTGACATTATTTTCCCACGAATGAATCCATTGATGCTGCACGAATTTCATCACGGCCTGAACGCGCGGTTCGCCGAATTGAACGGCGCGGAAATCGTGAGCGATTACGGCGACTGGCTGGCCGAACACGCCGCGCTGCGAGAAACGGCTGGCGTGATTGATTTAAGTTTTCGTTCGCGGATTTGTTTAACCGGCGCGGATCGCGTCCGCTTTTTGCACGGGCAAGTCACGAACGATGTAAAAAAACTCCGCACCGGCGAAGGTTGCTACTCGGCCATAACCACGGCCAAAGGCAAAATGGAAAGTGACTTGAACATTTTCGCGCTCGCGGACGAATTGCTTCTGGATTTCGAGCCGGGTCTGACGGAAAAGATTTCCGCGCGGCTGGAAAAATTCATCGTCGCGGACGACGTGCAAATCGTTGACGTCGCGCCGCATTACGGTTTGTTGAGCGTGCAAGGACCGAGAGCAGTGGAAATCATTCGCGCATTAAATTTATTTCCTGAAATTCCAACGCAGCAACTTGATTCGATAAAAATTTCGGACGCCACACTCGGTGAAATTTATCTCACCAGCAATTCACGGCTCGGCACGAGCGGATTTGATTTATTCGTTCCAAATAATTCACTCGGCGCGGTGGCGGACAAATTGATCGCCGCCGCGAAACAAGTTGGCGGACGCGCCGTCGGCTGGACGGCGTTCGAGACCGCGCGCATCGAGGCGGCCATTCCGCGATTCGGCGCGGACATGGATGAGACGAATATCCCGCTCGAATGCGGCATCGAGAGCCGCGCCATCGTCTACAACAAAGGCTGCTACATCGGGCAGGAAGTCATCAACCGCATCCACAGCGTCGGCCACGTCAACCGCGAATTGCGCGGCCTGCGTCTCGCCGATGATTTGAAAAGATTGCCCGCGCGCGGCGACAAATTGTTTCACGCGGGCAAGGAAGTCGGCTACGTGACCAGCGCGGTGAAATCGCCGGCGCTCAACGCGAACATCGCGCTTGGTTATGTGCGCCGCGAAGCGAATCAAATTGGAACGGAATTGATTTTGAAAATGGAGTCAGGTGAAAGCGCGGCGAAAATTGTGGAGTTGCCTTTCGTGGCGTAGCGGCGTCTCGGCAGAGCGCCGCATTTCTAAATTTTCAAAACGGCGGCGTTCTGCCGAAATGCCGCTACGATAAATTGTTTGCGGCTTTCTTCCGAAAGCCGCTACGATTTCAGCATGAAACCTGCGTCGCTCACGCCGCAGCCGGAACATCATCATTTGCCGCGCCTCGCGCCGGAATTTTATCGCGGGTTTGCCGTGGTGCAATGGACGATCACGCTGGAACGCCGCGCCACCGGCTGGCTGGACGAAACGTTTCATCTCCATTTCCGCGAACTGCTGCTCCACGCTGCCGCGCGCGAAGGCTTGTTCTGTCCCGTCTATGTCCTCATGCCCGACCATTTGCATCTGCTCTGGATGGGATTGCGCGCGGACAGCGACCAGCGCAACGCGATGAAATTCCTGCGCAAACATCTGGCCGCTGAACTGGCGCGACGCTCACCCGGCGGCGTGGAATTTGAATTGCAAAAACAATCGCACGACAGCGTGCTGCGGGAAAAAGACCGACGGCGCGGCGCGTTTGAAAAATCCTGCTTCTACATTCTTGATAATCCGTGCCGCAAGAAATTGGTGGATCATCCGCGTGACTGGCCGCACTTGGGCGCGGTCGTGCCGGGTTATCCGTTTCTGCATCCGCTGGCCGAAGATTTCTGGAAATCGTTCTGGAAGATTTACATGGAGAAACGGGAGGCGACGCCGGTGACGTAGCGGCGCGTCGGCAGACCGCCGCAAACTTTTCCTCTTTTTAGATGGCGGCGCTCTGCCGAGACGCCGCTACGCGATTTTTCGCGCTTGTCGCCGGGGCGTTTGGAGTTACAGTTTCAGCCGTCAGGAAAACGCTTTCGGCCAAGGCGAAAATTGTGCAGAATCAGAACATACATTTTAGAGATTATGTTTACCAAATGTTCTTGCCAACATTGCAACGGACACATTGAGTTTGATAACAGCAATGATGGTTTGTCAGTAAAGTGTCCTCATTGTTTTGAAATTTCAAAATTGGTCGCTCCTCCTGTTGAACCAATCGTAGAAACTGCCGCCCAACCAAAAACAGGAAACAATTTTCGGAATTCTTTCATGGGAGATGATTGGAAATCTGACCCAATGTCCGAAAAGCAAAAAGCCATGCTGATTCTTTATGGCGTGATATTTAAGGAAGGATTGACCAAGGTAGAAGCGGCACAGCTGATAGACAACGCCATCAATACAGGCGCAAAACCCAGTGTTGAATCACAAGCCAAGGCCGGTGAAGTATGGGGGAATTACAGATTAACGAAGGTCGTGGAAGAAATGACAAAAGCTGTTGAAATTATCAGCGACGAAACGGCGACAATAAAAACTCTTAAAGAGACAAAAAAGAAATTAAAAGAGTCTG
>CAXUBD010000285.1:0-3352 GCA_964249225.1 uncultured Verrucomicrobiota bacterium
TGGCGATGTTGACCGTTAGCGCGCGTCCGTCCAATTGCGCGCCGTTCAGCGCTTCAATGGCTTTCTGCGCCTCTTCAGGCGTGCTCATGGTAACGAAACCGAAACCGCGCGGACGGCCGCTCATGCGGTCCATCATCAGGTTGGTTTCCGTGACCGTGCCGTGCGCCGCAAAGGCGTCTTGCAGGGCGTTTTCCGTGGTGTTGAAGGAAAGATTTCCAACAAACAATTTATTGCTCATGTGATGTTTTACTGTCCGACTAACACTGCACTCACCAGACTGTTCCCGAACTTCGGGTTTCAAATCATCACTGAACTAAGTTCACTTGAAGATTTACCATGCCATGGGATTGACAAGCTATCTAACAGTGGAGTCAGCATAAATGTTACCGTTGAAAATGCAAGGAAAATCATTGGACGGCGCGCGCAGCACATTCTTTGTCGTTTCTATTTTTTTCCCGGAGCAACCTTCAGCAACGCATCCAAATCCAGCGCGCGGGTGAACATCGTCAGTTCTCCGTCCGGCGTGCGCGGCCATTGTTCGCGCGGCCGATCCCAATAAAGTTCCACGCCATTTTCATCCGGGTCGCGGAGATAAAGCGCCTCGCTTACGTCATGATCCGATGCGCCGTCGAGTTCGATGCCCGCCGCGATCAGGCGACGCAACGCATCGGCCAGCAATGCGCGCGTCGGGTAAAGAATCGCCAGATGATAAAGTCCCGTGCTGCGCGGCGGCGGCGGCGAACCGCCCGCGCTTTCCCACGTGTTCAGGCCGATGTGATGGTGATAGCCGCCCGCCGAAATAAATGCCGCGCTCGAACCGAAACGCTGTTGCAATTCAAAACCCAGCACGCCGCAATAAAATGCCAGCGCGCGATCGAGATCGGCGACTTTCAAATGCACATGGCCGATGCGAACTTGCGGATCAATTGGCCGGGGAGTCAAATTTTCTTTCATGGTCGCAAAGATAACTTAAGCCGCGCGAAAAGCGATTTTTGGAAGCGCGAGTTTTTATTTCATCCACGCCGGCGGCGGCGCGGAAAATTCCACGCGATGTTTCGTGAGCGGATGCGTGAAGGAAATTTTCCACGCGTGCAGGCACAACGGCGAATCTTCCACGCCCAGCGTTTGTGTGTCGCCCATTTTTTTGCCCGTCAAATAAACGGGATCGCCGCAAACCGGAAAACCAAGATGCCAGAGATGGATGCGGATTTGATTCGTTCGCCCCGTCAGCGGACGCGCTTCGAGCAGCGTCGTGCCGTCGGAATTTTTTTGCCGCACGCGAAATTCCGTCCGCGCTTCCAAACCATTTTCAAAATCCACTTCGCGCGAGCCCAGTTTGCCGGACTCGGCGCTGATAGGCGCGTCGCAACCGAATTTTTCTTCGAGCGGCCGGCCTTGCACGCGAACGAGATAATTTTTTTCCACTTCGCCGCGCGCGAATTGTGGTTGGAGTTTTCCAGCAAAATGCCGCGAGCGCGTCACGAGCAAAACACCGGTCGTATTCGCGTCCAGGCGATGTGCGGGATGCGGTTTTTGCGGATGATAAATCTCGTTGAGAATGTGCTGGAGCGTGTTGCGATAAAATCTTCCGCCCTGATGAATCGGCAGCGGCGCGGGTTTGTTCAGCACGATCAACGCCTCGTCCTCGTGCAAAATTTCCACGCGGCCGTTCACGTCCGGCTCGGTCACGTCGGGAAATCTGTGCAGGTAACGCTCGCCCGCGCGGACGATTTGAGTGGCGGAAATTTTTTCGCGTTTCAAATTCACCAGGAGCCCGCGCGCACATTCCGTTTCCCAATAACTCGCGGGAACGTGCGCAACAATCCGGCAGAGCGTTTGCAATAAAGTTTTGCCCTCGCAATCTTCCGTCACGCTGATCGGCTTGAAATTATCGCGAGGCTGGCTGCCCGGCAGCGGCGTGATGGCGCGCGCAATCGCTTCGTGGCGTTGTGCGATGTTCAATGCCATTTTTTCAGCGGGCGATTTGAAACAATACGGACACGACTGGCCGGAAACGTAGCGCGCGTCTTTTTGATCGGCTTCAGTCAGCGGCGTAAGACAACGAAAACATTGCGTGGCTTCCGTTTCCTGCAAACTCGGATCGATACCGACGCGCTGATCAAAAACAAAACATTCGCCGTCGTAATGCGCGCCGCCGCATTGCTCGAAATATTTCAGGATGCCGCCGTCGAGCTGGAAAATATTTTTGAACCCTTCGCGCTCCATGAACGGTCCGGCTTTTTCGCAGCGGATCCCGCCGGTGCAAAACATCACGATGGGCTGCTCTTTTAATTCCGGTGGCAGCGTGCGAACGGCGTCCGGAAATTCGCGGAAATGGTCAATGCCGATGGGCCGCGCGTTCTTGAACGTGCCGAGTTTCACTTCGTAATCGTTGCGCGTGTCGAGCAGCGTCACGGGACGGCCTTCGTCGAGCCATTGTTTCAATTCGCGCGCGGCAAGCTTTGGCGAAGTTTTTTGCGCGGGATTAATTCCCTCGACGCCGAACGCGATGATTTCTTTTTTCAATCGCACGAGCATCCGCGTGAACGGCTGATGTTCCGTCTCGCTGATTTTCGATTGCAAATCTTCGAGGCCGGGAATTCCGCGCAATTCCGCGAGCAGCAAATCAATTTTCTCCGCCGCGCCCGCGACAAACAGATTAATTCCTTCCGGGCTCAATAGAATCGTGCCTTTGAGTTCCCAGCTTTTGCACAACGCCAGCAATCGCGCACGCAGCGAACGCAAATCCGGCAGCGCGACAAATTTATAGGCGGCGATGTTGACGATTTTCTTCATCGGAAGAAATTTGATTTCTGTGCGAAGAAATTTAAACGTAATGGACGGAATTTACAGAATTCTTTTCGCAGCCGGTTCCATTTATCCGCCTGAAATTTGCTCAACGCGGACTGAAGCGGCGGACTGGACTTTGCGGACGACCGGCGAAATTTTGCAGATTGCCGCCTTCGCGATTGCCGCTGGCCGGCTGCTGGCCGCCCGGCGACGAACGCGAGTGCGAAAAGGAATTGCGGGAACGTTGCTGTTCGCGCGGGTTGCGCTGGCCGCGTTGCTGATGCTGCGGATGACGGCGTTGTTCGTCCGCCGGATTGAACGCGGGCGCGGCGGCGGCATAATTAAATCCCTCCGCTTTTTTCCGCACGATGCCGCGACCGATAAATCGTTCAAGCGCGCGCAATTCGCCCTGATCCTCGTGCGTCACAAAACTGATGGCGTCGCCTACGGCGTGCGCGCGTCCGGTGCGGCCGATGCGATGAACGTAATCCTCGGCGTGCATCGGGAAATCGTAATTCACAACGTGTGAAATGCCGTCCACGTCAATGCCGCGCGCGGCGAT
>CAXUBD010000286.1:0-371 GCA_964249225.1 uncultured Verrucomicrobiota bacterium
GGCCGGAAAAATCACCGCGCAAAGCGAAACCGCCGCGCGCGCCAGGATGGACGCGGTCGTGAAAACTCTGCTGGCGCAATATCAATTCGCGACCGCCAGCCAGAAATTAAATTTCCGTTCGACGTCCGGCAGCGTCAGCGCGGACACGGACGGGCAGGCATTTTTGGAATTAAATTTCAGCGGCCAGTGGCGCAAATGGTGTTCCACCAATCAAAAGGCGACGTTCCAAAAATCAGGCAAAAGCGGCGGCGCGATTGACTTCGGCAACGTGACCAAATGGAATCTGCGCTATGCCGCGCGGCGGTTCACCGATTTACGTTCGCAACGCGAGCAGGCCGGCGGCACGATTGAAGCGTCGGGCACCTGGGCGG
>CAXUBD010000286.1:381-873 GCA_964249225.1 uncultured Verrucomicrobiota bacterium
GCAACAGGCGATGCTCGCGGAAGTCAACAATGCCGATGGAATTTTGAAATACGGTTCGTGGTCGCAGATCGTCCGCGTCGCCGACTTCAAGGCCGACATCAACCAGGCCGTCACCGGCATTGATTGGAGTTTCACCGTCATCTGGACGTTGTTTCCCAATGAGCCGGGTTACGCGACGGCGGATTTCAGCGCCGATTATCAGACCAATGTTGAAACCGGCGACGCCTTGCTCACTTTGGAGGGCCGCATTTTCGCGCCAGATGAAGCGCTGGCGAACGCGGAGCTTGATCGCATCCGAACCGCGATGCTGGCGAACTATGGTTTTACATTGGTGCAACAGTTGCGGACGAAAGCCACGGCCAATCGCGTTTATGCCAACGGCGACAAGACGGCCGCCCTGGGAAATTTCGAGGATGACGACGGCACGACGTTCACCGAGTTGACCTTCTCCGAAGAATACCGGCAGCGGATGGCGAACGTGTTGAGCGATAC
>CAXUBD010000286.1:883-2382 GCA_964249225.1 uncultured Verrucomicrobiota bacterium
CCTCGGCGCTCTCGTTCTGGTGCTCCTCGCCGCGCCGGTGGCGATGTGGATGTTGCGTATGCGCTTGCCTTGGAGCGCGCGCAGGAGTTGGGAGCGGACAAAGAATCCACGCTGGGGCCGAACGCCTTTTTGCGAAGCTCGCAGATTTCCTGGGACCAGCGGCGGATCGAATCGGACGCCAGCCCGGAATTTATCCGTCTCACCTATGCTTACGAGTATCAAGGCCGGCTGGCCGCTGGCCGCGCCTATGTGGAAATGGCAACCAACACGACGCTGGACACGTTCGGCACGGATACGCAAACCGTCAGCGGTTTTGTGGCGGCGACCGACCTCGCCACCGCGCAGCAAATTTATCAAACCCAGGTGCGCGCCGCCTACAAAACGGCGTTGGTTCACAATGAGACGGTGACCCAAAGCCAGGTCATTGCCCAGGCCGACAGCCCCGCTGGTGGCCGTTCGCAAGCATTGGAACTGGATTTTAACTTTCAGATTTACCAGACCAAACCAACCGGGCGCGTGGCCTATCGTTATGGAATCAATGTGCGCCGGGATTTCCTCGCGCTGAAACTCGAAACGCACATCAAGGGCAGCATCTTCGCGTTCAATCGGGTGGCCGCAAACGCGGCGCTGGCGAATCTATTGCAGGGCTTGTCCGGCTCGCAGGTGATGGAGGAATTGAACGAAGATCGGGAATACATGAGCGACCTGGCGAGCAGTTCGACATCCGATGTGTTTTTGAAACTGGATTTTGACGAGACGTATGAAGACCGGTTGACCGGCATCACGGGCGTATTGGAAATGAGTTTGAGCCAGCAGATCAAATACAGCGGGACGCGCTGGATTCCGCAGCCATTGCCCTTTGATGCCAACGGCAGCGGCGGTTATACGATTGTGCAGCCGGGCGGGATTCAGGAGGGCGGCCAGACGATTCGCGGCAGCGTGACCGCGCCCGATCAGGCCACAGCCATCGCGTGGGTAAAAACACAACGGGGTTTGCTCGTCGGAACTTACGCGCAACCCGAGGAATGGGATTGGGACTACGAATTCGTGCCGCGCATCCAAGGCATCGTCAAGGGCAGCAATCCAAACGTGAGGCTCTATAAATTGAGTTTCACTTTCGCGGAAATCCTGCCGAATTACCCGCCCCCGTCTTGAAAGATTGTTCGGCTTTTTTAAGCAAAGGCCAAAGGTCAATTTCGATGGCCTCGGCAATGCGCACCAACGTGTCAAGTGATGGCCGGCACAGTTCATGTTCCACCCGGCTTATCATTGAGTGAGACATGCGGGCGCGTTTGGCGACCACATACATCGAAAGTCCTTTGGCCATCCGCTTCTCACGCAGCAGATGGGCCATAGACGAACCAACAGCATCAGGCTTGGATTTTGCCACTTCATAGAAATAGCGCAAAAAGAGATTGACAAACTATGTGCTTATATGCACATAATGCGCGGCGGTTAAAATCCCCCTTGAATCTTTAGGGGAAAGTTTTGAAAAAATG
>CAXUBD010000286.1:2392-3293 GCA_964249225.1 uncultured Verrucomicrobiota bacterium
AATGTCGTGTGGAAATATGGCCGGCAAAATGAAAATTCTCATTGTGGAAGACGATACGCCACTGGCGATGATGATGGTGTCTTTGCTTACGCGAGCAAAATGCGAAGTGGCGTTTGCTCATACAGCGAAGAAAGGAATGCAACTGGCCGAAGAAGGAAATTTCGATTTGATTACGGTGGACGTGGATTTGCCGGACGGCAATGGATTCAAACTTTGCAGCCACTTGAAGGAGCATCCCCGTTTGTGCGATACGCCCATTGTCTTTGTGTCAGGTCGCTCCTGCTTGGAAGATCAGCAGCACGGCCTTGACGTGGGTGCAGCCGATTACATCACCAGGCCGTTTGAGACGTTTGAATTTGCGCCCCGGCTTTTATCCCACGTCAGACCGGCGAAAGAAATTTTATGTTAATTGAAAACCTATCTGCCGCGTTGCTGAATGGCTTCCGCGTCAGCGATAAGCCTTGAAAGCGACAGGTTCAACGCCTTTGCCAGAGCCTTTGCGACGTTCACCGTCGGATTTCGCAAAGACCGTTCCAGCATCCCGATATACGTCGGATGCAGGCTTGCCTTCTCCGCCAGTTTTTCTTGAGACAGTTTTTTTCCGACCCTGTGCCGTCGCAGGGCGAGGCCGAAAGCGTCTGACATTTCCAATCGCCGCATTTTCGCAGGATGCAGCCAATTCCATGCGGCGAACACAGACAGTTGTATTGAATACAATAGTCTTTCAATTTTCGCTTGACCGTTTTCGGGAAACGTTTAAAGTCGCAACGGGTATGAATCGGAAGGCAAAACATAATCGGCGCACCTTCGCCGGTGTTGTTGTATTTAAGAACCTGCACAGGGTTTTTCAATTCTATATTCAATATTTCCTCACTGTTAACCAATGGCCTGACATTATGAA
>CAXUBD010000287.1:0-1509 GCA_964249225.1 uncultured Verrucomicrobiota bacterium
ACCCTGCGCTGTGCCAAACAACCACGTCATCAAGCTCGACGAAATCCACAAGACGTATCACACCGGTGAAGTGGATGTTCACGCGGTGCGCGGGATTACGCTGGACATTTTTCCGGGCGAATTTGTCGCGATCATGGGTTCAAGCGGCTCTGGCAAAAGCACGTTGATGAACATGATCGGCGCGCTCGACCGGCCGACCGGCGGCCATTACTGGCTTGATGGCATTGACGTCTCCACGCTCGATCGCGACGCGCTCGCGGATGTCCGCAATGAAAAAATCGGCTTCGTTTTTCAAGGCTTCAATCTGTTGTCGCGCACGACCGCGCTGGAAAATGTCGAGATGCCGATGCAATACAACCGCCAGCGCATCCCTGCGCACGAACAATTTGAACGCGCCACGCACGCGCTCGAACTGGTCGGCCTCGGCCAACGCGCCGACCATCATCCCAACCAGCTTTCCGGCGGCCAGCAGCAGCGCGTCGCCATCGCGCGCGCGCTGGTGAACCGGCCTTCGCTTTTGCTCGCGGACGAGCCGACGGGCAATCTGGACAGCCAGACGAGCATCGAGATCATGGGCGTTTTTCAAAAACTCAACGAACAAGGCATCACCATCGTCATGGTCACGCACGAGCTCGACATCGCGCGGTTCTGCAAGCGCAACCTGATCATGCGCGACGGCAAGGTCGTCAGCGACATAATCGTGCAGCCCCGTTCATTTGCGGAAATTGAACTGCAGCGTTTGCGCGAGGAGCAACAAGCGGTGAAACTACATTGATAAAATGCGAATTTTAGCTTCATTGAAAATCGCCGGACGTGCGTTGCGCCGAAACAAAATGCGTTCGCTCTTGACGATGCTCGGAGTCATCATCGGCGTCGGTGCCGTCATCGGTTCAGTGAGCCTGACTTCTGGCGCGACCAAACAGGTGGAAGACCAGGTCAGCAGCCTGGGCGAAAATGTGATCACCGTTTTTTCCGGCAATTTTACCCAGGGCGGAATGCGCGGGGGCTGGGGCAGCGCGCCGACGCTGACCCTTGAAGACGCCATCGCCATCGCCCAGTTGCCGGACGTCCTCGCCGTCAGCCCGGAAGTGCGCGACCGCGAACAAATCCTCGCCAACGGCCTGAACTGGAACACGCAGGTCATGGGTGAATCGCCGGATTATCCGCAGATTCTCAACCGCACCATCGCCACCGGCGCGATGTTCACCGACCAGGATGTGCATAGTCTGGCCAAATCCGCCGTCATCGGCAAAACCGTCGTGGACCAGTTGTTTCCCGGTGAAAATCCGATCGGACAAATCCTGCGCATCCGCAACATTCCCTTTCAGATCGTCGGCGTGCTCACGCCCAAAGGTTTCAACCTATTCGGCCAGGATCAGGATGATATCGTGGTCGTCCCTTACAGCAGCCACATGCACCGCATCACCACGCGCACTTTTGTGAACGACATTTTAGTGGAGGCCACCAGCGACAAAACCATCAATCTGGCGCAGAATGAAATCACGGATC
>CAXUBD010000287.1:1519-3232 GCA_964249225.1 uncultured Verrucomicrobiota bacterium
GCAGCAAGGAACCGGACTTCACCGTCCGCAACCAGGCGGACTTGATGGAACGCGTCTCGGCCTCTTCCCGCGCGATGGGTTTTTTGCTGGCGGGCGTGGCCGCCGTCTCGCTGATCGTCGGCGGCATCGGCATCATGAACATCATGCTCGTCAGCGTGACTGAACGGACGCGCGAAATCGGCATCCGCATGGCCGTGGGCGCGCGCGCCGGCGACATTTTGGTTCAATTCTTAATCGAAGCCCTGACGTTAAGCGCCATCGGCGGCTCCCTCGGCATCGCCGGCGGCCTGGGTTTTTCCTGGCTGATCGCCTTCTTGAAAAACTGGCCGACCATCACGCCGTGGACCTGGATCGCCATCGCGTTTGTTTCCAGCGGGCTGATCGGCATCGTCTCCGGTTTTTATCCCGCGTGGAAAGCCTCGCAGCTCGACCCGATTGACGCCTTGCGCTACGAGTAGGAAAAGCGTCAAATCGTGGATTGTTCCATCGGTTTCATGCTTGCCGTTCCGATGAAACGATTCAACGATTCACGCCGTGACGACTGAAATTTTACCCGCGCACACGCCGGAACTTTTTCGCGCCGCCGTCAAACGCGCGGCGGATCAGCTTCGCGCCGGCGAAGTCGTCGCGCTGCCGACGGAAACGGTTTACGGACTGGCCGCGAATGCGCTCGCCGCGCAAGCCGTCGCGAAAATTTTCCAGATCAAAGGCCGCCCGGCGGCCAATCCCATCATCGTCCACGTCGCCAGCGTTGAAATGGCGGAACGTTGCGTCAAACAATTTCCCGAACTGGCGGATAAACTTTCAAAATCTTTCTGGCCCGGCCCGCTGACCATGGTTTTGCCGCGCGCGAAAATAATTCCCGACAACGTGACGGCGGGCGGCGCGACCGTGGGCATTCGCTGGCCGAGCCATCCGCTCATTCAAGCCGTGATCCGCGAATGTGATTTCCCGCTGGCCGCGCCAAGCGCCAATTTGTCCAACCGCGTTTCGCCGACGAACGCGGAACACGTCCGCGCGCAACTCGGCGGGAAAATTCCGCTCATCGTGGATGGCGGGCAATCGCAGGTGGGAATCGAATCCACGGTTTTGGATTTGACGGTTTCGCCGCCGCGCATTTTACGACCGGGAATGATCCACGCCGGGTCGCTCGCCGCCGTTTGCGGCGGAGTCCAAAGTCCAAAATCCAAAGTCGAAAATCCGGAAACCGCGTTGCGCAGTCCCGGCTTGCTGGAAAAACATTATTCGCCGAAAGCAAAACTATTGATTTTAAATTGGCGCGACGACGCGGATTTGAAATTTCAAATTTCAAATTTCAAATTTCAAATTCAAAATTGTTTTGTTATCGCCCACACGCAAATCCCGTCGGGCGAAAATTTTGCCGACGTGAGCGTGATGCCGCACGACGCGGAGGCGTTTGCGCGGGCGATTTACGCGGAATTACACCGTTGCGATGCGGCGGGCGCGCGGCTGATCCTCGTCGAGGCGCCGCCGGAAACGCCGGCCTGGTCGGGCATCGCGGATCGGTTGCGGCGCGCGGCGGCGTGATTACGGGGCGGTCGGCCAGCGTTTCCGATCTGTGAGAAATATGCCGGAGGCGATGCTCGTCGGCGAATTGTGCAAAGGAAATCCGGCCGGAAGCTGGTTTTGTGAAAGGGCTTTCAGGGCGAAATTTCCCCAGCTGTTGTCACCGCCACGGACGCAGTCGGAAAC
>CAXUBD010000288.1:0-2592 GCA_964249225.1 uncultured Verrucomicrobiota bacterium
GATGATGAGGTCGAAGCGCGGGATGACGCGTTCGTGCGGCTTGACGGCGGTGTTCGCCTTAAGCCAGTCGAAAACATTGATCGTGTCGAACGAACATTTTTCCGCGAGTCCATTGACGGACGCATTTCGTTTCGATGCTTCAATCGCGTCGGCGCTTTGATCCAGCAAATGAACGTGGGCCGCCCCCGCCCGCGCGGCATGCAAACCGAAGCCACCGAGAAAACTGAAACAGTCCAGAACTTGCGCGCCTTTCGCGAATTGCGCGACGGCTTGGTAATTCATTTGCTGGTCCAAATACATTCCGGTTTTGTGACCGCCGGCCAAATCGGTTTCAAATTTCAAGCCGTTCAGATTTACTGAAATCGGACCGTTCTGTTCGCCAAATAAAATTCCGTTCGATTCCTGCAAGCCTTCAAATTTGCGCGAGCCGATGTCACTGCGTTCGAGAATTGCGCGCGGTGAAAAGATTTTTTGCAGCGCGGCGACAATATAATTTTTTCGTTGATCCATCCCGAGCGAGGAAATTTGCACGACGAGCGCGTCCTCGTATTTGTCCACGATAAGACCGCTCAAGAAATCGCTTTCGGCGTTGACGACGCGGAATGACGTGGCGTTTGGCAGATGTTTTTGCCGGACGGCAAGCGCGGCGCGGATGCGTTCCTCAAAAAAACTTTCGTTCACCTCGACGCGTTCCGGCGCGAGCACGCGCACGTTGATTTTTGAGTGCGAATTGTAAAAGCCAACGCCGAGCAATCGTTGGCGGTGGTCTTTGACTTGGATCGGCGCGGCGGCGGGGACGGGGGGGGTGTGCCGGAGAATTTCGGCGTGATAAATCCACGGCTGCCGGGGGACAATGCGGTCGCCTTCGGCGGGTTTCAACAATACAGTTGGGAATGATTCCCTTGTTTGTAGACAGTTTATTTGGAACCCATAGTTCCAAGCAAATCGCATTAAGCCACAGGCGGGCGGGCAAGCAGAGAAAATTTTCCGGCGCGTTGTGAATTACTTGTGAATAACTTTTTTAATAATTTGCATTATTTAGTTGAATCATCTTCCAAACGAGTGGATAAGCATATCAAGCCTATGAAGATCACTATTCCTGTCAGTTCGCTGTTGCGCGACAAACATTCGCAAGTTTGGTCCATCTCACCGGCGGCAACGGTCTTCGACGCCATCAAACTCATGGCGGCAAAAAATATCGGCGCGTTGCCGGTGATGTCGGACGACACCCTCGTCGGAATTTTCACCGAGCGTGATTACACGCGCAAAGTCGCGTTGCAGGGAAAAACTTCCAAGGAGACGCAGGTCTGGGAAATTCTTTCGGATCAGATCATCTCCGTTTCGCCGGATGAATCCGTCGAGGAATGCATGCGGCTGATGACGGAACATCGCATCCGGCATCTGCCCGTGGTGAATGGCGAGAAGCTCATCGGCATCATTTCCATCGGCGACCTGGTGAACTGGACGATTTCCGCCCAGAGCGCGGCACTGGACCAGATGGAACAATACATTGCTGGCGGCGTGGCGGGTTAAATGCATTTAGTTAGTCGCGCAAATTTCAACACGGGAGGGCGCGGGCGACGGCGAATCGCGCATCAATCTCTCCTTGCTACTTTCAATTATTGGGCATACCGTGATCGCGTTTTGTTTCGTCTATGCAAGGTGCGGTCAAATTCTCATTGAGTCATGGTCGGCGTGGCAGATTTTTTTACGTCGCGTTGATTTGCGGTTTTGCCATGGCTGGTTGGGGAGCCACTTACACTGTCACCACCACGGCGGACAGCGGCGCGGGTTCGTTCCGGCAGGCTATTTTGGATGCGAACGCGAATCCCGGCACCGACTCCATCGTCTTTCAAATCAGCGGCGCACCGCCTTTTACAATCGCGATCGCGTCCGTATTGCCCGCAATCAATGATCCGCTGGTGATTGATGCCACGACCCAGCCCGGTTTTGCGGGCAAGCCGGTCATCGAATTAAACTGCGCTTCCAGCGGCGGAAACGCCGGCCTGCGGTTCGTGGGCGGTTTCAGCAGTTTGCGCGGAATGGCCCTGACGCATTTTCCGGTTCAAGCCATTGAACTGGACGGCGTTTCCAACAGCATTCAAGGAAATTTTATCGGGACCGATGTGACCGGCACGCAAGCGCGCGGCGGCGGCGGCAACAGCGATGGCATCGACGTAAAAAGTTCAGGCAATCTCATCGGGGGGACGAACACCGGCGATGGAAATGTCATTTCCGGCGGTAATAACAACGGTATTTATTTGCTGAACATCAACAACAACATCGTGCAGGGAAATCTCATCGGCGTCACCGCTACGGGAACCACAGCGTTGGGCAATCTGAACAACGGCATCGTCATTTACGGCAGCGGCGGAAATCTCATCGGCGGCCCTGTTCCCAAGGCACGCAACATCATTTCCGGCAATGGCGCCAGCGGCATTTTTCTGAACAGCCCGGCCGCCACGGGAAACTTGATCCAAGGCAACCGCATCGGCACCGCAGATTCGGGCACCAACGCCCTCCACAACGGTGAAAAAGGAATCAAGAAAAGAGGCGGCGCCAACAAAACAAATGTCGGCACCGATGACAGAG
>CAXUBD010000288.1:2617-3218 GCA_964249225.1 uncultured Verrucomicrobiota bacterium
CCAATTTAGGCAACCACTACGCCGGCGTGACGATTTTTACCCCTGGCACAAATCTATTCGGCGTTACGTCTTCTTGAGCCGGCAACTTCATTTCAGGCAATGTCCAGGACGGAATTTTCTTAACCGGCGGCGCCATGGGAAATGTGATCCAAGGCAATCTCATCGGCCTCGCTGCGTCGGGCACCAACGCCCTGCACAACGGTGACAATGGAATCACGATCAGCGGCGCCTCGTTGAATACAATTGGCGGCACCGTGGCCGGCGCACAAAATGTGATTTCAGGAAATTCCTTCAATGGCATCGGGATTCTTACCGTCACGGACATTTTAAATACCGTTAGCGGAAATTACATTGGCACGGACTTGACGGGCACCAAAGCCGTCGCCAACACGCTGGCCGGCGTCCGCATCCAAGGCTGTTCCAACTTGGTCGGCGGCGCAATCGGCGGCAATATCATTTCCGGCAACGGCCAGCAGGGCATCTGGCTCGTTGGCGCAAACGGCATTGCGGCAGGCAACCTGATCCAAGGCAACTGGATTGGACTCGATGCGACCGGTATCAACGCTCTAGCCAACGGCAGTGCCGGCATCGGCGTTTCCAA
>CAXUBD010000289.1:0-2804 GCA_964249225.1 uncultured Verrucomicrobiota bacterium
GGTTTTGATGCACGACAAATTGGAAAATTTTCTCGCCGCGTTTCGTTTGAGCCAGCGCGCGCGCCGCGTCATCCGGCAGAATCTGGTTATTTCACTTGGCACGGTCGTCGTGTTGGTTTCATTTGCGATGCTCGGAAAAATTCCGCTGACGATCGGCGTCGTCGGCCACGAAGGCAGCACGGTCGTCGTCGTGATGAACAGTTTGCGGTTGTTGTTCGGCGGCGGCCAAAAGATGAGACAGAATTTACGGAGTTGATAAAATTCTTTTCTCAATTCCGTCCATTCTGTTAATTCTGTTTCTATGAAGGAGAAATTCATGCGGGAAGCCATCCGGCTTTCGCTGGTCAAAATGCGCGGCAATCACGGCGGCCCGTTCGGCGCGGTCGTGGTGCGGAAAGGAAAAATCGTCGGACGCGGCTGGAATCGCGTCACGTCCGCCAACGATCCGACGGCGCACGCGGAAATCTCGGCCATCCGCGACGCGTGCAAAAGATTGAAGACGTTCCAGCTCGACGATTGCGAACTTTACACCAGTTGCGAGCCGTGCCCGATGTGCCTCGCGGCGATCTACTGGGCGCGGTTCCCGAAAGTTTTTTACGCGAACACGCGGAAGGACGCGGCGCGCATCGCGTTTGACGACGATTTTATTTACCGCGAAGTTTCAACTCCGATTGGCCGCCGGAAAATCCCGATGAAACAATTGCTGCGCCCGGAGGCGTTGAAAGTTTTTGCGGAATGGAAAAACAAAGTGGACAAAATTCGGTATTGAAATTTTCAGCCTATCTTGGGCCGTCGCTTGGATTTTGTAACTGGTCGCTCAACCACAATATCAAGCAGCTCCGCTTTCCAGCCGCGCTGATAATCTCTAAAGTGTTTGTGAAATGGTTTCTTGCCACGCATTTCTTTTGCGCACTCTAAAAGAAAACTTCCGAGTCGCTCAATCGTCGCTGCATCTCCAAAAAGGTAAATGAGCCGAGCATCTAATCGCCGCAAACCTCGACTGTCTTGGTCTGCGTGCTTATTTATCGCTATAGATGTCAGCGTCTTCATGGTAGCGGCTAACTAAATTTTTAAGCCAATCACGTTTCATAAAATTTTTCACTGCCCCGCGTAAAACGCATCCACCTTCGCCGCGACATCTCTGTAGCCGATGTCCGATTCGTAGATGATCTTGAACTGGTCCACGGCCTCTTCTTTTTTTCCCATGCTCTCGAACACGCAGCCGAGATTGTAGATGAGGTCTTTTTTTTCGTCGTCGAAGCCGGGCTTTTCCTTGATGGCGTTCTGCAACGTGCGCGCGGCGAGGTCGAACATCTTGCGCTTGGCGAACGACTGCGCGAGATAATTCATCGCGGCGAGGCGTTTGTGCGGGTTGCCCTGCGCCTTCTGAAATTCCTGGATGGCCTCGCCGATTTTTCCCGCCTGAAAATACAGCACGCCCATCTCAAACCGGATGGCGAGGTCGGTCGGATATTTTTCCACGCGTTTTTGCGTTTCGGTCATCTGGAAATTCAATTTCTCCGCCTGGATTTTCGCGACGGCTTCCGCGTTGTTCCCTTCGAACGGATTTAAATCCGCGATCTGCTGGTCGAACCGGCGCACGGTCGTCTCGGCGATGGCCAGATCGAGCGTCGGTTCGTTGCCCATCTCGGAATTTTTGATGCGGCCGTAAAGTTCCAGCGCCTGGTCGAATTGTTTTTTCTGCGTGTAAAGTTCCGCGAGCGAGCGCACGAGTTTCAGATTGTTCGGCTCGGTTTTCAAGCGCGCCTCGTATTCGCCGATGAGGCGTGCAGAGACATCCTCGGTCTTGACGATGCGGCTTTCCTGTTCGAGCGAATTGGCCTGTTCCTTGTTGCGCAACATGTCGCGGAAGGACGCCTTGCCGCCGGCGGCCGCGTCGTAACCGCCCTGGCTCATCGTTTTGCGCGCGGAAAGATTTTTCAACGCCTGGCTCAATTCGCTGTCCTGCGGATTCTCGCGCAGCAACGCCATCAGAAGTTTTTCGCCGCGATTATTTTCGTCCGCGCTGATGTCGCCGGCCTCGGCGAGCGCGTGGGCAAAATCAATCGCCAGCGCGCGGTCCTTGGGCGAAGCTTTCACCAGCGTTTCATAAGACAAAACGGCGGTGCGCGGCAATTCCAGCGCCTTCGCGGCGTCCACGATGATGCGGTGCGCGCTGGCATTCGCCGGGTCGCCGTTCAAAATCTGCTCGGCGATGGCCATGGCCTCGGCTGGATTTTTGCTTAACGCCATTTTTGCCTTCGCGACCTGCGGCGAAGAACCCGCGCCGCTGATCATTTTTTTAAAAAAACCGCCGCCGCCCGCGCCGGCCTTTTGGACCTGCGCCGCGCGCAACGCCTTGCGGCCTTCGTAAAACGCCGGCTCTTTTTCGAGCACCTGGTTGAACAGCGCGATGGCGTAGTCAAGATTGTCGCGCTGCGCAGCCTCGGCGGCTTTCGTGAACAACAGTCGAGCATCGCGCGAGATTTCATTGGAAGTTTTTTCAGCCATAATTTTCTTTGATTATCTTGCTTGAATTAAAATTGCACCGCGCCGCAAAAAAAATCAACCCGCATTGAAGCCTAGCCGCACTGCGCTTTTTGCCGCAGCGCGTGGTCGACCAAAACAAGCGCCGTCATCGCCTCGAGCATCGGAACCGCGCGCGGCAGCACGCACGGGTCGTGACGGCCACGGCCTTTGAGCGTCGTGTTCTGAAATTTTTCGTCAACGGTATTTTGCTCGTGCATGACCGTCGCGACGGGCTTGAACGCGACACGGAAAAAAATCGTCTCGCCGTTCGAGAT
>CAXUBD010000289.1:2814-3209 GCA_964249225.1 uncultured Verrucomicrobiota bacterium
TGCCGCCTTGGATGCCGCCGGAGCGGTTTGTCGTCGTGAAAACTTTTTTGTGCCGCGCGCGAAAAGCGTCGTTGTGTTCGCGGCCCGTCAGCAAAATGCCGCCAAAACCGGAGCCGACTTCAAACGCCTTTGACGCGGGTAAACTCAACATCGCCTTTGCCAAATCCGCTTCGAGCTTGTCGAAAACCGGTTCGCCCCAGCCTGCCGGAACGCCGCGCGCAATTCCCTCGACGATGCCGCCGACCGTGTTGCCTTCGCGCCGCATTTTTTCAATCAGGCGAATCATTTTTTCCGCCGCTGATTTGTCGGGGCAACGGACGATGTTTGATTCGACTTCGGAAAATTTCACTTTGTCGGGATTTATTTCCGCCGCAATTTTCTGGACTTGCTTGACG
>CAXUBD010000290.1:0-3179 GCA_964249225.1 uncultured Verrucomicrobiota bacterium
GGGACACTAAATGTTACCATGGGTTGGAGAAGGTGCCATTGAGAAAAAAAGAGATACTTTTGTTGGATCGGCGCTCGAAAGAGTCCCGGCCGCTTGGTTCTTTTAATTCCGCATACGCCGCCAGTTCCAAATCAAACGCCGCTTCGTCTGCAGCGTCAACTTGAAATTTTCCGAAATCCGCAAGCCTTCAACCCAGAAAATTTCACCGCCAGCAGCTTCAGCAACAATCAAATCATGCCGCCGCTCGCGCGGAATTTTTGCGTTCGTGAACAAATCCTGCAGCTTCGCCGCCGATTTCAAACCAATCGGTCGAAAACGGTCGCCCGCGCGCCAGTGCCGCAAAATTATTTTTTTCCCAATTTTATCCGCGTCGAAAAGCTCTTGTCGGATTTGGCGGGGCGGGCGTCCCCGCGAACCGTTGCCAAAACTCCAATTGAATTTAACGCCGTCAAAATTCGCTTCCCCTGCCCCGCCTAATCTCACGACCACTTCGTTTTTCTTGTATCCACAATTTTGTTCCGCGCGGAAAATGATTTTTCCTTTCGCGTCGCGCGCAGCGGAAATTTTTGAACTGATGCTGACAAAACGATCCGCCGACTGTCGGAGCGATTCCACCAATTCAAAATCCGCTGCGACGCCAAACTCCATGAGTTGCGACTGCAAAATGCGCCGCTGGATCGCGAGCGGCAAACCGACAAAGGGACAATGTTCAACCGGCGGTCGAACCGAGTCCAGTCGCAGGCTCAACATTGCACGCCGTGCCGCGTCGCCGACCAATTCGGCTTCCGCGCCGACGATTTCCATCAGGCGCAAAATCGTTCTGTTCAAGCCGGGCTGATAATTTTTTCGGAGCAATGGCAGCAATTCGTTGCGAATCCGGTTCCGTAAAAAGTCGGAAGAGGAATTCGTCGCGTCTTCGCGAAAAGCGATTCTGTTGTCACTGGCGAATTTTTCGAGTTCGTTTTTGGTGAAGCCGAGGAGCGGGCGAACCAGCGTGATTTTCGCGTCGGCGGGCGAAGGCGCAGACCATTTCATTCCGGCCAAACCTTCGCCGCCCGCGCCGCGCAACAGCCGCAGGAAAAAAAGTTCGACTTGGTCGTCCGCGTGATGCGCGAGCGCGACGACGCGGATTTTTTTTTGGCGCGCAATCCGCGACAGAAATTCATGGCGCAATTTTCGCGCGGCCATCTCAATGGAAAGCTTGGATTTTTTGGCGAACGATTTCACGTCCGCGCGTTCGGCGAGAACGGGCAATTTCCACGCGGCGGCGACTTTGCGAACCAGTTGTTCGTCGGCGTCGCTGCTGCGTCCGCGCAGTTGATGGTTCAAATGCGCCACGGAAATTTTCCAGCGCCATTTTTTGGCGAGCAAGTGGAGCGCGCGCAGCAGCGTCATCGAATCCAGCCCGCCGGAAACGGCGACAAGGATTTTTTCCCCGCGCGGCAGCAGCCGGCGAGAATGGATTTCGCCTTCGAGGCGTTGAAGGAATTCGCTCACGCGGTCATGTTACTTTTTTTTGCGCGCCGGGCAAGCGGCTCGCGGGGACGCTCGCCCTACCGGAAATTATTGCGCCAATTTGAGCCGGTAAAAGCGTTGCGAGAAATTGGTGGCCGAGGTGTCGTTGAACTGCCAGACGCCGTTGGTGTCGAACGTGTTCGTGGCGATGGGCTGCCAGATGACGGACGAAAACAGATCGGTCGTGGTCTCCAAAATATAGGTGTAGCCGGAAGCGCCGGCGAGGTTGAGCGTGAAACTGCCGTCGGGATTGCCGGAAACGCCGGTGATGCCCGGCGTCGGATCGGGCGGCGGCAGAAGGGTAATGTTGACAGTCTGGAAATTGGTGCCCCCAAAGTTGTCATTGATGGTGCAGACGAACTGGTCGGCGACGGCGTTCGGATTGAGATAAACCAACGTGAGGCCGTTGGTGGTCACGGTGACGCCGTTGGTGCTGACGCTGACGGCGGCGAGTGAGATCGTGTCGCCGTCCACGTCGCTCCAGTTGGTGGCCAGGTCGGCGACGGCGATGTTCAACGGAAAACCGGCGGTGCCGGTGTAAAAGGCATCGGCGGTGATGGGTGGATGATTGGTGACGATTTGCGCGAGCGTGTTGGTGGCGGGCAAATCATTTGCGTCGCCGGAATAAATGGCGGTGATAAAATTTGTGCCGCGCGGCAGAGTTCCAGTGTTGATGCTGGCGGCCTGCGCCGTAGTCAGAATTTGCGAGTCGAACGCGACGGCATTGGTCAGAAATAGCACCGTCCCAGTGGCGTTGGTCGGCGTCACGCCGACGGTAAAGGCCACGCCGTCATGATAGCCGGACGGATTTTCGGATGATGTGAGGGCGAGGCCGGAAGCGATCAAATTCACAGTCAAAACAACCACGCTGCTGGTGATGGAACCATAGGCGTTGGTCACGACGAGACTGTAATTGCCGCTGCTGTTGGTGGTCACGGCGGTGAGCGTCAATACATTGGTGGACGCGCCGGAAATGGTGACGCCATTGAAAAGGTTGGTATTATTTTTGCGCCAGCGATAAACCAGCGGTGAAGTTCCGCTGGCCGTCGAGCTGAACGTGGCGGTGCCGCCGGAAAAAAGGGAGATGTTCGTCGGCTGGATGGAGATGTCCGGTGCTAAAACCGGAGTCAAGACGACGTCATCGAGACCAAGATAGTAGTTGTCATCCCGTCCGCCGATTTGCAGGACGGTATTGCTGCCTGTGGCCTTGACAATAAATTGCAAATTAGTCCAGCCGACCTTGGCGATGTTTTTTTTGTCGTAAAGATTGCTGCCGTTCCACGCAACGCTGAATTCATTCGGATTCGACGAACTTCCCGTCAGCGGATTATTCAGCCACAGCGAAAGCAAATATTTCTGCCCGATGGTGGTGGCCACCGTTTGCGAAATCGTCGCCAGCACGGCCACTTCACCCAGCGCCGCCGCATAAGTGCCGGAATGCGGCGTGATGTAAGTGCCGCTATCCGCAAAATCAATATTTCCGGCGTCGCCGACCAAGGTCCAGCTGGTGAAATCGCCGGTCTCAAATCCGCCGTTTTGGATGATCGATTGTCCGACCGACAATGTGACTTGGCGCGTCAGGACGGAACTGGTGGTGACGTCATTGAAAAGAAGATTCACGGTATAAACTCCAGCCAACTGATTGCTGGCGGCGGCATTCAAAC
>CAXUBD010000291.1:0-3145 GCA_964249225.1 uncultured Verrucomicrobiota bacterium
TGAATTTTTTCAGTTTGTCGAGCGGCAGGTAAATCCGCCCGCGTTCGGCGTCGGTCTGCACCTGACCTTGCTGCAAGGCCATTCCGCGCTGCCGCCGGAAAAAATTCCCGGCCTCGTCAATGCGCGCGGCGAATTTTCTGAAAGCCCGGTCGGCGTGGGCATGAACTATTTCTTCAAACGCAATTTGCGCGAACAGCTTCGCGCCGAAATCCGCGCGCAGTTTGCAAAATTTCACGCCACCGGCCTGCCGCTCGACCACGTCAACGGCCATTTGCATCTGCACTTGCATCCGACCATTTTTGGGATTTTGAGGGAGGATTCGGAAAAACTTCGCATCCGCCATTTGCGTTTGACACGCGATTGTCTCGCGCGCAGCCGGAAAATTTCACGCGGCGATTTTTTCTACAAAATTTCCCACGCGACGATTTTTGAAATGCTTTCCCGCCGCGCGCGCAAAACGCTGGCGCAAAAAAAAATCCGCCACGCGCAAATCACCTTCGGCCTCCTGCAAAATTCGCGCGTGGACGAAGATTACATTTTGAAACTGCTGCCCGAACTGCCGCCGGGCGATTCCGAGCTTTACTCGCATCCGTCGCTCGGTGAATTTAAACACGAGTTCGACGCCTTGATCAGTCCGCGCGTGAAATCGCGCGTGCAGGGACTCGGCATCGAACTGATTCGCTACCAGGATTTGTGATATGACAAAAATTTTGATCGTCCTCCTCATCGCCTTCGCTTTCGAGGCGTGCGGCGTCGTCCTGTTGAAAAAAGGCATCAATCAAATCACATTGAAATACGACGAGCGCAAGGCCGGCACGCCGGTCTGGAAAAACGTCGTCAAACTCGTCGGCGACTGGTTGACGACCAAAAACGTGCTGTTGGGCCTGCTGCTCGAAACCATTTTTTTCATACTGCTGCAATACCTGCTCGGCCAGCGCGACGTGAGCTTCGTCTGGCCGCTGACGGCGGTGAGTTTTGTGATGACAACGCTGGCTGCGCAATTCTTTTTGCACGAACGCGTGGATTTCGTGCGCTGGAGCGGCGTGGCGTTGATCGTCCTCGGCGCGGCGTTCATCAGCTACAGCGAACACGCGAAGGAAAAACCCGCGCCGCCAACTTCTTCTCAAACGCCGGTCATGGAAAAATAATTTTGGCGAGAACCGCCGCCAATTGTTCCGCTGCGAACTTGGTTTTCTTCTGCAATTGCATCAGCGCGGGAATTTTTCCGGGCGATTTGGCGATGGCCAGAAATAATTTTCCGTAATCCAGATTTTTGTCGGGTTTGGAAAGCGCGTTGAAATCCAGCGGCAAATCTTCGCTGGCTGTGTCGGAAATCACGCGAACGGTGGCGCACGGAATTCCGCGCTCGCGGCAGACGGCGTGGATGGCCGTTGATTCCATCTCGACGGCGTCTGCGCCGGTTTCGGCGCGCAATTTTTTCTTTTCGGCGACGGTTGTGGCGATGCGGTCGGCGCAGAAAATTTTTGCGGGCGTCGCGCCGGAGGCGAGGAGATGCGCTCGGAGGGACGAGTCCCTAATCAAATCCCCCGATTCTTTTTCAGTTTGGGACTCGTGGAACTCGTCCCTCCGATTTGATATTTCAAAAATCACGTTGCCGAGTTTCAATTCTGGATTCAGTCCGCCGGCGAAACCGCAGGTCAGCACGAGCTTTGGTGAATGGGTGGCGAGAAATTCGCGCAGGGATTTTTCGGCGTTCTGGCGGCCGATGCCGGTGAGCAAAATTGTGATGCCGGTTTTGCCCGCCGCGATTTTCCGAAACGGCGCGGCTTCTTCTTTCAAGGCGAAGCAAATGAGCGTGTGCATTTAGCGCAGTGCTTCGAGCAGTTTTTGACGTTCCACGCCTTTGTGGGTGCTGACAGCGCGGACGATGCTGTTCAGCGTGCCGACGCGAATCGGATTGTGATTTGGAACCGAAAGCCGTTGATGCGATGGCACGTCCGTTTGCAGAATGATGTGGCTGCCTTCTTGATGCACGATGCGATAACTCCAATCGCGGCACAAAACTTTGACCAGTTGCGCGCCGCTCAAGTCGCGCGGGACTTTCATGCGCCGGCCAGAATTTCATCGCGCACCAGATGCAGGCGGATGCGGCGCGGCGTTTGCGGCTGGTCAAAAAAATAAGCGCGCACGGCTTCCTGGACATTTGTGCGCACGGCGTCCCAAGTGTCGCCTTGCGTGAAGATGTTTTCCGTCAGGCATTCGGCGCAATAGCCGCCGTCTTCTTCCTGCGTCACTTCAAACACCAGTTCTTTCATGGCGTCAAACTACGGCGGATGTTTTCTGACCGCAAGATTTGAAATGCCGGATTTGCCCGCCGCGATTTTCCGAAACGGCGCGGCTTCTTCTTTCAGGGCGAAGCAAACAAGAATGGTCATTGGTAAATTTACGCAAAGATTAGAAGGAATCTTTTGAAATTAACATCAAACATCCCAACCAAAGTCCAAAAAGCAGAAGCAAATGAATTACAGCATACGACACAAAAAATAACTTTGGCTTTTCAATTATTATCAAAAATATGTGCCACAAAAGAGCCAGAGGAAAAATCAAAAGCGCCGGATAAATTTCCCAACTGCCGTATTGCGTAAATTTATAAACTACCAACGTCCAAATTATTAGCAGCGACGTCAGCAGAACGGGTAACATTATGAAAAGGCGTTTCACTTTTTTATTTTGTTAATTAAACGGCATAATTCAATTTCAAACGAGCAAGAGGTTTTCATTTTATCCCCGCCAGCCGTTCCTTCCAGATTTTGTAAAGCTCCACCGTGGCGCGGACGTCGCGCAGGCAGTATTCGGCGATGTCGCGGAATTTTCCGGCGGCCAGCAGCGCGCCCACGTCCATGCCGGTCACGCCGTGGCTCTTGGGCGATTCGATGCCGAAGGCCTTGCAGTAAAAATCCAGGTTGAACCGCCGCGCCGCGCCGTCGCGCCCGCTCACGCTGTAAAAGGTGAACTGCTCCGCAAGGTCGCAGTGCGGGTCGGTGGCGTAACGGTAGCCGAGCCAGTTTTTTTTCGAGATGGGCACGTTGAGCAGCGCCGAGCGCAGGTAGATGAACGGCACGTCGAAGCCGCGGCCGTTGAAGGTGACGACGGAATCGTATTTTTTCGCGACGTCCCAGAATTG
>CAXUBD010000292.1:0-3038 GCA_964249225.1 uncultured Verrucomicrobiota bacterium
TCGTAAATCACCGTCCACGCCGTCGAATCTTTGCTGCACCAATGCTGCGTCGTCTCCGGCGAATGCGCCGCGCGCACTTCGTAAATGCCGCGGCGCGACGCGATCGCCGCCGCGTGTTCCGCCGGCAGTTCGCCGCGAGGCTCGCTGGCTTCGCGCTTCTCCAATTCTTCCGCGAGCAGTTGTGCAAAATGTTCCGGAGAAATTTCGCCGCCAAGCTGGACGTAAATAACGTGCGGCGACAAACAGCCGAGTTGATTCCAAGCCACCACGTCGTCCGCCGCCGCGGCAACAATTTTTTTCCCACGCGAGCCATATAAAACCTCGCCGGTCACAAAACCAAAACTCACGCGGTGGCCGTGCCCGAGAAAACGTGTTCGCAACGGCAGCCGTTTGCGGATTTCGTCAAGCGTCGCATCACTGCCCGTTGCGGTCACGCAATCGGCCTCGGCGAACAAGGCATTTTCCAAATCCAGATTTCCGCCGCGCCACTCGGCGATTTCCAGGCACGCGCCAAGTTTTCCATCCGCTTCGTAAATCGAGTGCGCGAACAATCGCGGCAAAAACGACGCGCCGCTCGCGCACTTCACAAATTGCGCCGACCGCGTGAGCAGACCGAAGACGATGCTCGTCAACGCCGGATTCGGCAGATTGCCCGCCGCGATATGCACCTGAAATTCCGGCGCGTTGACGATCGCCAGGCGATTTTGCTTTTGCTCGGCCGCCGTCGCCGTCATGGCGTCGAGCCGCTTTGCGTCGCCGAATTCCTGGACAAGCAGCGCATGAAAATTGTCGCGCGTGAGTTGCTTGAAAAAATTATCCAATCCGCGCGCCAATGTTTCGCGCGAAAAACCGGTTTGCGCCGGGCCAAGTTCCAGCGCGAGCTTGCGAAATTTATTGTCCGCTTCCAGCCAGCCCTCCGCCACGTCGCCCAAAACTTTTATCAAATTTTCCGTCGAGCGATTCAGCAAGTAACGCTCCCGATTGTGCTTCAATGTCTGACAGGCTTCCGCGATCATCGCCGGTGAAAGCGTCGCTTTCGGCGGCAGATCGGCGAGAAAATAGTTTGGCAAATCCATTTTTAGACAGAATTAACAGAATTCATTTTTTAGTAATTGCTTGGAAAATAATTTTATTGATCCTGCTGATTCTGTCTCATAAAGCAGTCATCAAGGAACAGCCGCGCGGTTCGGCCAGTGGCGCGCGACCCATCAATTCAAATCCATCGCCACGGCGAATTCCTAAATCTTCCGTTTGAATCGCCGCGACGGAAAAGACGTTCGCCAGATCGAACACGCGGATCAAGCCGGTTTCGCCGTCACGAACTTCATGATTTGTTTCCGGCGATATGATTTGCGCGCGCACCCACGGCGGAAAACGGAACCGGCGTTTCGAATTTTGAATTTCTGATTCGTAAGCCTGCGAACTCAACTCGCTCATGCCGTATTCGCAGATGATGTTTTCGCGCGGGACTCCGAGGCGTTCGGTGATAAGCGCGTGCAATTCGGATTTTGGCAGACTGCGCGAACGGTTTTTATAGCCGCCGGTTTCCATCACGCGCGAATTTTCCGGCAACGGGAATTGCAAATTGTTTTCCGTCAAAAAATCCAGCAGATGCACGAAGGAAAACGCAGTTCCAAAAATAAGTTTTGGATTTTGAATTTTTAGTTTTGAGTTGTCGGCAAGCGCCGTGAGCGTTGCTTTGAAATCCAAAGTCCACGAACCGTCCGCCGACAGCTTGCCGAGAAATTCGGGCCGGCTCGCGGGGACGGCCGCCCCACCGAGTTTTTGCCGCACGGTTTCAAACATGTGGACGAGCGACGAATGTGGAACCAAAGTCGGCGGCGGCGTGAGAAAAACCGATTTCGAATTTTGAATCTTGAATCTTGAATTCGCAAAAAAGTTTTGTTCAAACCAATTCCACAGTGACACTTCATAAAGCGCGAGCGATTCGGCGCTGTGAAAATGGCGGCTTGGTTTTTGCCCCGTCGTGCCGCTCGAACAAAAAACGGCCGTGCGTTCTCTGGCTTCGAGCGAAGTCAGCTCCAATTCCTTGAACGCTGCTGTCGGCACGGCTCGAATTTGGGACCAATGCTCTATGACTTCCGGCGTGAGGTTGCGCGCTTCGCAGATTTTTCGGTAGGCGTAATTGTTTTTGAATTGCAGCGCGAACAGTTCCAACGCGAGCGCGTCAAAGTCTTTGTTTTGAAAACCGGCAATGATTGACTCGCGCAGGTGCGCGGCGAAGCTGGAAAGTTGTTGGTTCATGCGGTGTTTGTTCGTGGCTGGTTTTCCGCGACAGCCGTGGCACATCATATCACGAAGCCGTGACGCCGCAAGCGAGATTGCCTTTGCGTCGTTTGTGCGCCAGACTGCCCGTTCGATAATGAACAAACGGTTTTACATCACCACGGCCATTGATTACGTCAACGGCCAGCCGCATCTCGGCCACGCTTACGAGAAAATTGTCGCCGACGTGATCACGCGCGCGCATCGCAGTCTCGGCCAGGAAGTTTTTTTCCTGACCGGGCTTGATGAACACGGCCAAAAAGTCCAGCAGGCGGCGCTCGCCGAGAAAAAAAATCCGCAGGAATACTGCGACGCGCTCGCAGCGGACTGGCAGGCGTTCGCCAAAAAACTGGAGCTGACCAACGACGACTTCGTCCGCACCACGCAGCCGCGCCACAAAGAATTCGTGCAGGTGATTTTATCGAAACTCAACGGCACCGGACATTTTTACAAGGCGACTTACACCGGTTTTTATTCCGCGAAGGAAGAAACGTTTCTGACAGAAAAAGACCGGCTGCCCGACGGAACGTTCGACGCGAGCTACGGTGAAGTCGTCGAACTCAAGGAAGATAATTATTACTTCAAGCTCGGCGCGCAGCAGCAATGGCTGATTGATTACATCGAGGCAAATCCCGATTTTATTTCGCCAAGTTACCGCCGCAACGAAGTTCTCGGCTTTCTGAAGAACAGCACGCTCGAAGATTTGTGCATCTCGCGTCCGGTGTCGCGCTTGAACTGGGGCATCCCGATTC
>CAXUBD010000293.1:0-2200 GCA_964249225.1 uncultured Verrucomicrobiota bacterium
ACCTTGATTTGGGAGATTTCATCGGCGCAAAAGGAAAATTATTCACGACGAAGACCGGCGAAATTTCCATCAAGCTCGAAGCGTTCACGATTCTCGCCAAAGCCCTGCGCCCGCCGCCCGCGAAATATTACGGCCTCGAAGACACCGAGATCCGCTACCGCCAGCGTTACCTTGATTTGATTGCGAATCCCGACGTAAAAAATGTTTTTCTTAAGCGCAGCGAAATCATTCACGAGATCCGAAATTTTTTGCACACGCGCGGTTATGTCGAAGTTGAAACGCCCGTGATGCAGCCGATTCCCGGCGGCGCGGCGGCGCAACCTTTCATCACGAAACACAATGCGCTCGGCTGCGAATTTTATCTGCGCATCGCGCTGGAGCTTTACCACAAGCGCCTGCTTGTCGGCGGCATCGACAAGCTGTTTGAGATCGGGAAAAACTTCCGCAACGAGGGCCTCTCGCGCCGGCACAATCCCGAATTCACGATGCTCGAAGCCTACTGCGCGTTCGGCGATTACGCGACGATGATGGAAACGGTGGAGTCGCTCATCACGACGGTGGCGCAGAAAGTTTTGGGAACGCTGAAAATCGAAACGAAGGACGCCGAGGGAAAAATTGTCAAAACCATTGACCTCACGCCCAACTGGAAACGCGCCAAATACAAAGACCTCATCCGCGAAAAAGCCGGGGCGGACTGGTTTGAAATTTCTCCCGCCGAACGCCGTCAACGCGCGCACGACCTTGGCGCAGAAATCGGCAAGGAATATGTGGATTACGAAGTCACCGGCGCGGTGTTTGAAAAACTGATTGAACCGACTTTGATTCAGCCGACTTTTGTGACGCACTTGCCAAAAGAGCTTGTGCCGCTCGCCAAGCTTTTACCGGATGACCCGACCACCGTTGAAGTTTTCGAGTGCTGCATCAACGGACAGGAAATCTCACCGGGCTACACTGAACAAAACGACCCGATTGCCCAGCGCACAACGTTGGAACATCAAGCTGGCGGTGAACAGCAAAAATTGGATGAAGATTTTTTGGTTGCTCTCGAACATGGAATGCCTCCGGCTGGTGGCATCGGAATTGGAATTGATCGTCTCTGCATGATGCTGCTCGGCCAGGAAAGCATCCGCGACGGGATTTTGTTCCCGCAGTTGAAGCCGAAATGATTTTTCGCCACTGTTCCATTTTAATTGAACCCATTGACGCGCGCGTGGTTTGGGCGTAATTAAGAATCGCATGAAAAATTTAAAATGGATCGCGGGAATCATTTTGACGGCGGCATTGGTCATCGCTGCGCCGGCGGTTCGCGCGGATGGCACGAACTCGGCCAGTGCCATGCCCAAGCCCAAGCCGGATTTGTTGAAGACATGTCCGGTTTCCGGCGACAAGCTCGGCGGCGGCATGGGCAAGCCTTACGTTTTTATTTACAAAGGCCAGGAAGTGAAACTCTGCTGCCCGGATTGCAAGGCGGAGTTCGACAAGGACCCGGCCAAATATCTCAAAAAAATCCGCGCCGCTGACAAGCCGGTCAAAACGGAGAAGTAAAACCATTGCAAAAAAAGAAAGCTGCTCGGCCGGGAGCCGCTTTTTTAATTTTTGAAATTGAAGCTGTCTTCCGCAACGCCGCCATGACGCAACGGGAACTTTAATTCCTTATTGTCCCAATTGCGGCGGGCGCGGGGCGAAGGCTTTGAACGAAATGCCTTCGGAGGTCGCATTGCCGCCGTAAACCGAAAAGTAAAAATATTTGGAGACGGGTTCAAAATCCGGCAGCAGCGAAAAATCCATCCAGCTGCGAAAGTTCGGCGGCAGGGCGGCCAGAGAGGTCAAGGTGATGGTGCCGTTCGTATTTTTCAAAAGCTTGAAAGCCGTGCGCATGGCTTCGCGCTGGTTTTGGTAGCCAAAAAATCCGCCGCCCTGGCCGCCGACGTGTTGCATGGCGTCCGCCAGCCCGGCGGTCTCGCGCAGCGGTTTGGCCGGGCCGGTGTTGCTGCGCAGATATTCTTCAAGGATG
This sequence comes from uncultured Verrucomicrobiota bacterium, assembly GCA_964249225.1. Lineage (GTDB taxonomy): Bacteria > Verrucomicrobiota > Verrucomicrobiia > Limisphaerales > UBA11358 > UBA11358. Next base: position 2,015 of record CAXUBD010000293.1, read on the forward strand.
GAAACATTCATCGTGAGGGCGACATAGCCGCCGCTGGCCGCGCAGAAAAGCGAGCGTGCGACGGTCGCTCCGGCGGCATTGCGGGCCACCGGCAGGGGAATGGTGAAAATTTTCCGGCCCAGAAAATCGCGCGGCGCCGGCGCGGCTTGCTGGCTGGGGAGCATCGCGCCGATGCCGTTGATCGCC
>CAXUBD010000293.1:2210-2996 GCA_964249225.1 uncultured Verrucomicrobiota bacterium
ACGGAGTGTTGTTCAGATCGTCCGGCGTCGCGCCCAAGGGCGATTCCTGGTAGCTGATGAAATCATCGCCGAGGTTGCCGATGAGATTTTTGCGGATGTCAAAGTTCGGATCTTTCTGCTGGCCGCTGGCGTTGGCGAAATCGAGGGCCGAGTTGAGGTAGCTCAAATAGGCGGGGGCGATGCCGCCGACCATTTTTTGGAGTTCGGCCCAGGCCTGCTGCGCATCGAGACGCCAGCGGGAAAATTTCACGACATTCGCCGGCACAAACACCGGCGGACCGGCGTCCTTGGAGGCGGCGGTGATGATTTTCAAAAGTCCCTGCCGCGCCGACTCCGGGGCGGACAGATTAAAATCCAGTTGCGCGCCGTCGCGGGTTTCGCGGTAGGCGAGACTTGCGGATTTCAATCCCGTCAGGCCGCTCGCGATCAGGATTTTACCCGGTGAAAATTGCGGCATGACCGTTGGCGCTTCGGGGTTCGGCTCCGGCGGCGGAATGGCCGCGATCACGGCAAAAAATGTTTTCGCCTTGCACCAGCCGTAATCCAGCGGCGAACCGGAGGAGACACCCGCCATCTTCTCGGCGGTGAAAACCGCGTTGTCATCCAGCGGCGGCAGCGCGCCGCCGGTAAGCCGCGCGGCGACGGGTTCGACGGCCTTGAGGGAATTGCCGGCGATCAAGAGCGATTCAAACTGGCCGATGACGATTTCCGCCGGCTTTGGCGGTTTGGTTTCCTTGCCGAGTTCCTGCACCGCCGGCGTCGATTCCTTGCTGATGTCGGCGGAGT
>CAXUBD010000294.1:0-417 GCA_964249225.1 uncultured Verrucomicrobiota bacterium
AGCCCGGCGCGCCCGAGTAGACGGAACCTGGGCCGCCCTGCAGCAGGGTCGCGGTCTTGTAGGTCTGGCCGGTGCCGAAATAGACCAGATCGAGATCGGGGTCATAGCTGCCTGAATCCCAGACCGACGCGCCGTAGCGCTGATCCAGCGGCGCGCCGACGACCCGCAGAAGGTCATCCAGCTGGCCGATGGATTTGCCCTTGAAAAATTTCTGCATTTCTCCGTTGTCCACGTTCATATCCACCAGAAGAACATTTCCGTCGCCCGTTTCGGAGAGCGATGCGGCCAGTCCGGCGGCAATCGTGGTCACGCCGGAACCTTTGTTCGGGCTGGTGACGGCCACGAGTTTGGGATTATGCCGGATGTTTTTGTTCTCGAATTAGGTGATCAGCCGGTCTCGCAGCGCATCGCAAAACG
>CAXUBD010000294.1:427-2965 GCA_964249225.1 uncultured Verrucomicrobiota bacterium
ATTCCAATGTGATTGGTCGGCGTGATTTCCCGCTGGCCGTTTTTAACAAGACCCGTGCCGTCGGTGACTATGGACACGGAACTTTCCTGGCCATTTTTGAATTGCAGCTGCCGTCTTTTGGTGGCACTGGCCAGGTGCACCTGGCCGATTTTGCTCAAGTCAGGCATTGAAAGGAAAAGCGGGAGTTTTAGTTTCGATTCGATTTCAACCGGCCGCTTCATGGTGCGATCGAGCAATAATTCAATCAGGAAGGCCAGGCCGATCCCGGCAAAAATACCGCCGAAAACAAAGCTCAACGGTTTTTTCAGCGGCGCCACTTGCTCGCGCATTGGCGGGGTGGGGTTTTGAATTGGAGTAATATTGGAGACTCTTCCGGGCGCGAGCCTTTCATCAATATGAGCCTGGCTGAGGCGCTTTTTGAAGTATCCGTAATTTTCCTCTTCAATCGCCTTGTCGCGTTGAAGATCCTGGATTTTTGAAGCGGCCACGTCCACGTTGCCTGCTTCCGTGCGTACTTGGTCCATCTGATTACTCAAGACGAAAATTCTCGATTGCAGCATCACAATCTGTTTCAAGTTGGTGGCCAGATCGTCGAATACTCCGATGGACAAGGCATGCGGATCCGCCGAAGTCCGGGCTGGGGTGCTTGAAGCAGCCAATTGGGGATAGCTATTCTCCAGTCCCGTTTTTTGTTTCGTGACTTCGTCAATTTGTTCGCGGACATCTTTGACCCGGCTGTTTTCTTCCTTGTATCCCTGAACGGTCAAAAGGTCGTCTTCTCTTTTCTGAAGGAAATCAAGACGCTCGCAGATTTTTTGATACTCTTCGCGCCGGTCCGATGGTATGTCGGTGGTCAAAGTCGGGGTGGTGATGATTTTATTGGTAGCCGTTACTGACATCCGCGACAACGAATTTGTCAGCTGACTCACGATGGTTTCCCGTTCCTTCAATTCCGCCTGCGCATCATAAAGTTGTTCACGGATTTTTGAAAACTGTTTGGTATAGGACAATTGCGCCTCATCCAAGGTAATGATTCCGGCATTGGTTTTTGCTATCCGAAGCAACCGCTCGGTTTCGTCGATTTGAGAACCCAGTTGAGTCGTCTCGTCCGCCAAAAAGTCATCGGATACATCCGCTGATTGATGGATTTCCACATGCTTTTTCAAATATTCGGAGATAATGTCTGGGAGAACATCTCGAACAATCGTCGGATCGGTATGATGAAAAGCAACATGGATGACGCCGCTGCCGCTAGAAGAAACCATAAGACCGCTGCGTATGTAAACGGCTGCCGTGGTTTCGGCGTCGTTAGTGTCCTTAATGTTCAGTTTGGCGAAAATGTCCCCCCCCAAGTCCTTGACCACGCTTTTGGCGATGTCCAAGCTTGTGAGGATTTCCAGTTCAGCATTCATGATATTGCCACTTTGTTCATCGAGGGAAGTTTCCTTCGCCGAAGTGGATACTGATTGACTGTCGAGAACATATCGCACCAGCAGCTTGGCGTCAGATATGTAAAGCGGAGCCGGTTGGGTCAGATAAGAAATGATTCCCGCCACCACGCCGGCCGCAGCCAGAATGATAATTTTCCACTTGTGGCGAAAAATTATAAAATAGATGTCGCCCAAAGCTAGTCCGGCCGATGAATGGTGATCGGGTTGTCGGCTGTTATTCATTTTTAAATTCCATTAACGTCTTTAGACCGGTTGGATACAAATTCATTTCAAATAAAATCATCAGGCCCAATGTTTATACAAAACATTGCCAATGATCCGGGACACAAAAACCGGCAACTTCTGGAAGATGCGATTGTGCCAGCCGGCGGATTCGTCCTGATCCGTGACAAAAATATTTTTACGCAGATCGAATTTGTAATAATTGATCGGAAATTCTTCCGTCTTCCAACCTAGTTTGTAGCGTCGCAAACCCTCGTTGCTGACCGAGCTGCGTCCGAAATTGATCGTCTTCACGCCTTTGGCGACGTAATGCTTGATGGCTTCCCACATCACAAAATTATTCGCGTTGAGCTGGCTGAACGCCGCGTCCGAAGCGCTGAATTTGTAAACCGCGTCGCGATCGGTGTGAAAATAAATGGCCGAGGCCACGGCCCGGCCCTGATGTCTGGCGGACACGACAATTCCCTGGTTGCGCGCCAAGACGTGTTGCTGGATGTTGCGGAAAAATCCAAATGACTGCGGCGGCACGCCGTGTTGTTTGCGAACCTGGCAATGCAATTGATAGTAAGTTTGAACCGCTTCGAGGCTTTGGGAAATTTCCAGTTCCAAGGAGGATTTCGCCGATTTTTTTATCGCTCCCCGAACCCGGTTTTCAAAACTCCCGAATAACTTGTCCAAGTCGGATATCAAATGCAACCGATGGCCCCAAAAAGAAAGAGAAGGTTTGTTGTCGGCAAATCCCTTGCCACCGCCCCGACATTCCACATATTTCCAGCCTCGGGATTTTCCAAATTCAACCGCGCTTTGAAAGAGTTCTTTGAAAGAAACCGCGTCGTCTCCAAGCGGTTCGCAATCATCCGTGAAT
>CAXUBD010000295.1:0-2959 GCA_964249225.1 uncultured Verrucomicrobiota bacterium
GAGCAGAGGCGGGAGCAATTGACGGACACAACCCTAGAAAAACTTGTTTGCCACATTGCCCGCTGCTTATTTCGTCATGCCAAAAAACGGTATTGCCCTCGATAGCGTCAATTTCACGAACAAAGAGACCGTTGCGGTGCAGATAACGGCCACCTACTTTGAGTTCGCTCCCCTTGATTTTTCTCGGCGTATTCACAGAACGCAACGAGGCGGCTTTTTCACGCGCTCGGACTTTTCGCCGTCCTTATTTTTGCCCAACGCGCTTTTGCAGCGGCAGAAATTTTTGCTTTCGCAGCCGCGCTCATTTTGCGCTTGGGTTTTTGTGCCGGAGTAGCCTTTGATTTTGCTCCATTAACTTTTGCCCAACGCGCTTTTGCAGCCGCAGAAATTTTCGCCCTGCCTGCCGCGCTCATTTTGCGCCTTTTCTTCGGAGCAGCGACAGCCACAGGTTTGGTTGAAGAACCAAAAATCCGACCAAGCTCATTTTCGAGCGATTGAATTTGTTCCTTGATCGCGGCAGCGCGCCGCAATTGTTGTGCAGACAGATTGATGATTGAACTCATGCGCCCAATTAAAAGTTTTTGAATTGGAATGTCAATAATCGGTTATTCACCAAAGCGGCATTGGCAAAAATCGTTGCGCCGTTCCAGTTGCATTTTACATTTGATTTCGACATCCTCACGCCGCAAATGGAATTGACGAAAAATTAAGAAAGGAACTTCTATGCTTGGCATTAAATTCATCAAGGCGCAACCCAACATCTACTTGCTGCAATACTCCAAAGGCCGCGTTGTCCGCGAGGGCGTTGGTTTGGCATTTTTTTATTACGCACCCACCACGTCATTGGTGGCCGTGCCAGTGGCAAGCACCGAAGCGCCGTTCATTTTTCAAGAAGTCACGGCAGATTTTCAAACCGTCTCAATTCAAGGACAGGTAACTTACCGTGTGGCAGACGCAAAAAGGCTGGCGGCGCTCGTGAATTTTACTTTGGACGCGCGCGGACAAAAATATGTCTCGGATGATCCGCAGAAATTGCCGCAGCGGGTAATCAATGTCGTCAACGTGCTGGCGCGGGCTGAGCTGCAAACCCTGCCGCTCCGTGAAGCCGTCCGCGCTTCCGATTCATTGGTGCAGAGCATTCGCAAAAAACTCGCCGAGTCGGGGGAAATTTCACAGCTTGGATTGGAAATTTTAGGCTTGAACATTTTGGCCGTTAAACCCACGCCGGAAACCGCACGAGCGTTGGAAGCGGAAACCCGCGAGCAACTGCTTAAAAAGGCCGATGAAGCCATTTACGCCCGCCGCAACTCGGCAGTGGAGCAGGAGCGAACCATCAAAGAAAACGAATTGAACACGGAGATTGCCGTCGAAAATAAAAAGAAGCAAATCCGCGAAACGCAGATGGACGCCGAGAAATCGGTGCAGGAAAAGCAACACCAGCTTGAACAGGCTGGCATGGCGGCAAAAGTGGTGCTGGAAGACAAACGCAAACAGCTTGTGACTCTCGCCACGCAAAATTCCAAATCCGAAGCCGACGCCCGCGCTTATGGCATACAAACGGCAATGGACGCATTGGCCAAAGTGGACTCCCGCACCTTGCAAGCATTGGCGAGCGTCGGCATGAAACCCGAACAACTCATCGCCATTGCGTTTCAAGAATTGGCCGGTAGAGCCGACAAAATCGGCCAGTTGAACATCTCGCCGGATTTATTGCGCGAACTGATGCAGAAAAAGCAATGAGGCGGCTCACTGAAAACAAGATTGTCCTTGTTACGCGCCCGACACGCCTTGCCGAACTGATTGCACGTTTCAACACGGCCAGCCAAGAGCGCTTCTAAGTTGAACATCTTGGCGCGGATTTTTCCGATTATCAGCGGGAAGATGAAAATTATCAAATGGCAGTAAAAAAAGTCAGCGCGACACTGGAAACTTTTGGGCGGGTGCAAATGCTGGATCGCGCACTCCTGCCAAATTTTTTATTCGGGCCGGACGATACTATCGTTGTGCTAGGGCAGGACGGACTTGTTGCCAACACCCTAAAATACCTAAACGGCCAGCCGGTATTGGGCGTCAATCCCGACCCGGCGCGTTGGGACGGACAACTTTTGCCGTTCAAGGCGAACGACCTCGAAAAAATCATTCCTGAAGTGTTTCATCATACGCGCCCGATCAAATTCGTCACAATGGCGAAAGCGGCGTTGAACAACGGCCAGACTCTTTATGCGGTGAACGATTTGTTTATCGGGCCTCGTTCACACATTTCCGCGCGTTACACCATCACGCTTGATAAACAGACGGAAGTTCAATCTTCCAGCGGCGTCATTGTTTCAACCGGCCTCGGCTCGACCGGCTGGCTCAAAAGTTTGCTCACCGGCGCGGCGGGAATCATGCAATCCGCTGGCACGAAGCGCGCCCGCGAGTTGCAAGAGGAACTGAATATCAGCGACAGGGCAAAACAATCAAAAATTCCCGCGCCGCCAAAAATGCGGCTGACGGTTGACAGTGAATTTGATTGGGACGCGGATTATTTACGTTTTACGGTTCGTGAACCTTTTCCCACGCGAACAACCGCAGCCGGTCTTGTTTTTGGCCGTGTTGCCGCCGATCAAACTTTGGTGCTTGTTTCACAAATGCCCGAACACGGAGTTATTTTCAGCGACGGAATTGAGAAAGACTTTTTGGAATTTAATTCCGGCACACGAGCAGTTATCGGCGTGGCGGAGAAAAAGGGTTGTCTGGTGGTATAATTTGCTGAAGATATTCGGCAAAATCCGTTCACCCATTACAATTTACCACCTAAAATTCGTTGGGAAAAACATCTTTGAGACGAATCTTTAATTTTACCAGCACCGTTTCCAATTTGTCCAAAGTCAGATGATGCTCGCCATGTTCGATGCGGAAAAGCGTTTGATGGGAAATGCCGACTTTCTTCGCAAACTCCGCATAGGAAAGATTGCCC
>CAXUBD010000296.1:0-2946 GCA_964249225.1 uncultured Verrucomicrobiota bacterium
TTTCTTACGAGTGGACAACACCTGACGGCAAAGTTGTAAAACCATACAAAGGGCGATTCTGGGCATACTCAAAAGAGAAGTTGAAGCAGATGGAATTGGCCGGACAGATTTACTACCGGACAACTGGAATGCCGATGTTGAAACATTATTTGGATGAAATGCCCGGTGTCCCGATTCAAACATTTTGGGATGACATCAAGCCAATCATTTCAGGCAGCGACGAACGACTTGGTTATCCAACGCAGAAGCCGCTGGCCTTGCTTGACCGAATCATCAAGACTAGCAGCAACGAGAATGACATTGTGTTAGATGCGTTCTGTGGTTGCGGCACGGCTCTCCATGCCGCGCAGTTGTTGAAACGTCAATGGATTGGAATTGATATTTCGCCAACGTCTTGTCACGTCATGGCGAAACGGCTGCGCGACAAGTGCGGGTTGCGACAGGACGAAGACCTTTGGAAAATCGGGCGCGGCTTCGTCGTCCAAAATCTGCCGTTCACGCCGGAGATGTTGCGGAAGATTCCGCCGACGGATTTTGAGAATTGGGCGGTGCAGCAATTGAACGGACGCGGCAACAAAGTCAAGGTCGGCGACATGGGTATTGATGGCCGCATCTATCCCGTCGGCGTGCAGCCGCGCGAATCCGGCGCGGGCGAGTTGCAATTGTCGGAAACCTGGTATCCGATTCAGGTGAAGCAAAAGGACAAGGCTGGCCGTCCCGACATTGACGCATTCGAGACCGCCATGCGCCGCGCCGCCCGCACGAAGGGATTTTTTGTTTCATTTGATTTCAGCGAAGAAGCGGAGCGGGAAGTCACGCGCTTTTGGAAAGAAGAACAGCGCACGATTATTTTGCTCACCGTCAAAGAACTTCTCGACGGAAATTTTGCGCACAAGCTGGTTTGACTGCATTTCAAATTATCAATAACTTGATTTCGTCATGCCGGAACAAATTCAATTATTTCGACTGTTCGTGGGTGCGCCATCGGATGTGGACGAAGCGTACGTCGTGATTCGCGGACAAATTGAGCAATGGAATCGCGACCACGGGCCGCTGGCGGGAGCGCGAGTGGAATTCACGCACTGGCGCACGCACAGTCATCCCGCCGCCGGTGGTCGTCCGCAAGCACTGCTTAACAAGCAGGTGGTGGATCAATGCGACATCATGGTGGGAATTTTCAATGCTCGGTTCGGCTCGCCTACTGGCGTCGCGGATTCGGGCACGGAGGAAGAAATCCGACGCAGCATATCATACCTACACCGATATGCCGACGTTTGAAGCAGCGTTTCGTCAGCACTTGGCGGGCGTGATGAACGAATTGTTGGCAAAAAAGAAAATTAAGCTAAAATGACATTATGAAAGCGAAAAATACGCTCAATGCTTCCGGTGGTAATTTCAGCGGCGCGGAAATTAATGTTGGCGACCGGATCACACATCTTCGCGTTGCCAAGGGGAGCAAACGCCCCGCTTCATATCCCGAAGGTTGTATCGGCGCGAATCTCGCCAAACGCAATTATGTGAAATACCTCGTGGAGCGTTACAACCATTACCGCGAAGCGGACGCCCGTTTTGGACGCGCCACGCATTTTCACTATTCCGTGCTTTTCAAAAACATCGAGTCCGTGTTCAAAGCGCCGACTTATTTCATACCAGAACCCCGGTTTCCAGAATTGGTGGATTATTTGCACGATCGAATCAATAACACGATTCTTGGCAAGGTGAATGGCAAGCGCGGCATTCCCAATTATGAGTCCTTCGACGAATATGTGATGGAACACATGGGCGTCGCGGTTGCGGTATAAACACGAATTTTTGTTTTCGTCGCAGAAACTTTTCGGCAATTCGCATTAACTTTCAACAATCTTCAACTTCCTTGCGAATTATGTCCCGAAATTTCTCCATGCCCTGATCAAACGCGGCGGAGATCGGAAGCACCTTCACTTTTTTAATTTTCGTTTTGAACTGTTTCAGATTTTTCTCGGCGACGGCTTCGTCCATTTTGTTGGCGACGACGAGGCGCGGTTTTTCGAGCAGCGCGGGATCGTAAAGTTCCAGTTCGCTCAACAATTGTTTGTAGTCGTCCCACGGCTTGCGGTTGTCCGTGCCGGCCATGTCGAGCAGCAGCACGAGGATTCTGCAGCGCTGGATGTGGCGCAGAAATTTGTGGCCGAGGCCGACGTTTTTGTGCGCGCCTTCGATCAGGCCCGGCACGTCGCAGACCGTGAGCCGTTTCCAGTCGGCGTATTCGACGATGCCGATCTGCGGATGCAGCGTGGTGAACGGATACGGCGCGACTTTCGGGCGCGCGCGGGAAATGGCCGTGAGCAGCGTGGACTTGCCCGCGTTCGGATAACCGACGAGGCCGACTTCCGCGACGATGCGAAGCTCGAGCAGAAAATCGCCTTCGTCGCCCGGTTCGCCCGGTTGCGCGAAGCGCGGCGTCTGGCGCGCGGCGGTGGCGAAATTTCGGTTGCCCAGTCCGCCGCGTCCGCCTTTGCACAAAATAAATTGCTGCCCGTGCTGCGTGAGGTCGGCGACGAGTTCGCGTTCAGTAGGACAGGCGTCGCGCCTGTCTGACAGGCTGGAAGCCTGTTCCACTTTCAAATCAATTTCCAGCGCGCGACCGCTGGCCGCGCGGCGCAGCAACGGTCGTTTGCCCGTGCTCGTGCTGAACATCGGATTTTTATTTTCCTGCCCGGCTTCGTCGTCGTCATCCTCGTCCTCGATTTTTTCAATCGGTTTTGCCGACGGCAATTTCCACACGAGCGTGCCGCAGGGAACTTTGATGATGAGGTCTTTTCCCGCGTGGCCGTCCATGCCTTTGCCCATGCCCGCGTCGCCGCCCGGTGCGATGAGGCGCGGGACGTAATACTGGCCGATGAGATTGTTGAGGTCGTGGTCGGCCTGCAAGATGACGCTGCCGCCGCGTCCGCCGTTGCCGCCGAA
>CAXUBD010000297.1:0-2927 GCA_964249225.1 uncultured Verrucomicrobiota bacterium
GCTGGTGCCCCTACTGCATGACGGAGCTCGAAGCCTGGCAGGCCCTCTACCCCCCGCTCCGCGAGCGCGGCGGCGACGTGGAAATTTGCGATTGGGCGAGCCGTCGCGCCACGCAATTGATTTGCGACCTAGCAGACGGCCAAGTTCTCGGCCACGCGATTGACAATTTTCCACACCAAACTCCGGCCAAGCCGATCACGCTGCATTTCGCGAAGACGAAAGATTTGCTCGGCATCGGCATCTCGCATTCCGAGCAAGTTTCTTTTCTCACGAAACTCGGCCTGACCGTGACCGAGCAGACTCCCGGCATCTGCACTTTCAAAATCCCGTCGTGGCGCGTGGACTTAAAACGCGAAGTGGATTTGATCGAAGAAGTCGGACGGCTTTACGGCATCGAAAAAATCCCCGCGACTCCGCCGCGCGGTGCGGTCGGCGCATATGCGGTTGATTCGGTCTATGCCCAGCTTGCCGAGGCGCGCAGAATTTTAACCGGCCTCGGCTTGAACGAAGCGCAGGGACAAACACTGATTTCTAAATCTGAAGCCCGTGATATGATTGCTGGAACAATTGTCGCGCTGGCAAATCCTTTGAGCAACGACATGGATGTTCTGCGTCCAAGTTTGTTGCCCGGTTTGATTCACTCGTTGCGGCATAATGTCAGCCGGAAGAATCATGATGTCGCGCTGTTTGAAATCGGCCGCACTTTCATAAACGTGGAAAACGGACCGAAAGAGGAACGCCATCTGGCGATTGCCATCACCGGCCAGCGTTCACAAAATTTTTGGAGCGGCGAAAATCGCGACGCGAAGTTTGATGCATTTGATTTGAAGGGCATCGTCGAAGAATTTTTAGAACAATTTGGGTTGCGCAAAGTTTTATTTACAACTTGGAACGTCAAATCGGAATCATTTTTGGAACTCGCAATGGTTTCACTGCCAGGTGAAAAAATCAATTTCGGCGTAATTGGCCAATTACTGCCAACGCTGGCTAAAAAATACGATTTGCGCGACGCGGTCTTTCTTGCCGAATTGAATTTGGATCAATTACTCGCGCGGCGGAATCCGGCCAAGTCATTCAAACCGCTGCCGCAATTTCCATCCATCCGCCGCGACGTGGCGATGCTCGTGCCGGAAACGACGACGCACGAATCCGTTTTGCAAACCGTGAAGCAAACCAAGCCTGCGAATCTGGAAAACGTGGAATTGTTCGACGTGTTTCGCGGCAAAAATATTCCTGAAGGACAAAAAAGTCTCGCCTACGCGTTCACTTATCGTGCGCCGGAAAAGACTTTGACGGATGCCGAAGTCAACGCGGCGCACGCAAAAATTGTGGAAGCATTAAAATCGCAACTGCACGCGACGATTCGAGAATAGATTTTGAATGTAGCGGCGGTCGGCAGACCGCCGCATTCTCAATATCTGAAAAATTTGCGGCGCTCTGCCGAGACGCCGCTACGTCGGATTATTCCGACGGCATGAACGGCGGCATCGGGCAGTCGAGCGTGTCGGAAATCGCGCGGAGCAGTTCCGCCTCGCTTTCCACAATCACGCCGTCCGCGCCGACGGTGTGGACGCAGGCTTCGATCAAATTCTTTTTGATGATCGGCACGGCTTGCGCGAGACGGTTGAGCGCGGCGTCAATTTCGTTCACGCCGCAATTTTCCTTCGGCAACAAATTCAAATCCGCGTCGTCCGGCGCGCGCAGATAGGGCGCGCCGGTTTCAAACGCTTTTGAAATTGCCGCCGCGTCATCGCTGCCGACGTTTGCAAGCGCGGAAAGAACGACGGCGCAATCCGGCACGAGCGGCTTGATCGTGTAAAATTGGATGACGGATTTTTGCGGGCCTTTGAATTGCGAAGCCAAATTTCGCAGCACGATTTTTTGCAGGACGAATTCAAACAGTTCAACTTTACCGTCGCTTTCGATGAGCCATTGCAGCGTCTGCGAAAAATTTTGGAACTGCTCCGCGCTCAACTGGCGCAATCCGCCCAGCGTGAGATTGATGATCGGCAGATGAACGTGCGCGGCGATTTTTGAAACGTCGGGAAACAGTGCGGCGGTTTTATCCGAGACAGATTGCGAGGAGCGTTTTCCGATTTCGGTGATTTGCGTCGCGCGCAATTTTTCATCGTCGCTCAAAAGCAGAGCGTAAATCAGCGCGACGGCGTCGAGCGGTTCGCGCGCGGCGGCTTTTACATTTTCCGGCAGCGCGTCGCGCAGTTTCACGGCGTATTCCAGATGCAGTGGCGTGGGATTGCCGATGTTCGGCAGAACGTGGCGCGATCTGATGACGGGCGGTTTTTCGTCGTCGTCGCCGGAAGCGAGAATTGCGCCGCCGACAACCGTGCCAAAAAGATTTGGCAGCGGCGTGCGTCTCGGTTTGGAAATTTCTTCGGGCGGCTGGTCAAGTCCGTCGTAGCGGACATAGGGAAATTTTCCGTCGAAATTCGGATCGAAAACGCGGATGCGATCTGGCAGCGGCGGATGCGTTTCGAGCAGGCCGATAAACGGTTCGCTGATGCCGTTGCCGAAAAACATGTGCGACAATTCTTCCGAATGCGCGTGCGCGAGGCGCGAGCCGTTTTCGCCGAGGCCGCCGATTTTTTTCAGCGCGCCGGTGATGCCGCCGGGATTGCGCGTGAACTGCACGGATGAGGCGTCGGCAAGGAACTCGCGCTGGCGGCTGACGGCGGCTTGAATCAATCGTCCGAAAAAAACGCCGATGTAGCCGATGATCAGCAGCGCGAGTCCGAGGATTGGCAGCGGATTTTGTCCGCGACTGCGTCCGCCGCCGCGCGCGGTTTGCAGAAGAATTCGCCCGATGATCGCGAGGCACAAAATTCCAAAAATCGTTCCCATGAGACGCAAGTTCAGCCGCATGTCGCCGTTGAGAATGTGGCTGAACTCGTGGCCGATGACGCCTTGCA
>CAXUBD010000298.1:0-2529 GCA_964249225.1 uncultured Verrucomicrobiota bacterium
CACGATGATGAAGCCGATGGCCGCACCGGACGCGAGGTTGACAGGTGGAATTTTAATTTCGTTGCTCATCGGCCGCCTCCGGTTGTGGTTGTGGCCGAAATTTCTTCGGGCGCGAGATAATGAATGCCCATCGCCTCCAGCACGTGCGGGTCACGTTGCGGATACGGCGGACGGCTCTTGAATTTTTTCAAAAACACCCAGCTCAAAAATCCGCCCATGAACGCCAGGCACGCGAACGGCAGCCAGATCCATTTGAGCGGATAGCCGTTCGGATGCAGCGCGGGCAGGATATTGAAACCCAAATCGGCGAAGTGCATCAGCCACGCCCACGCGCAAACGGGCAGCATGATTTTGAAACTGGTTTTCACCTTCACCGGCAACATGACAAAAAACGGAACCATGAAATGTCCAAAAATCAAAAGCATGCTCAAGCTCCACCAGTTGCCGTTTTCGCGGATGAGATACCAGAAGGTTTCTTCGGGCATGTTCGCGTTCCAGACGACAAAATATTGCGCAAATTCCGTGTAGGCCTGGAAAACCGTGAAGCCAAAAAACAACACGCCGAGAAAATAAAATTGATTATCGTGCAACACGCCGTCGAGGATGCGCTGGCGTTGCAAAATCACAGTGAGAATGTAAACCGTTGCGAGCGTCACCCACATGCTGCTCGCAAAAAAATACACGCCATACATCGCGGAGAACCATTGGTATTGCAGCGCTTTCATCCACAGCACGCCGGAAAACGTCAGCGTCATCGCGAAGACCACAATGCCCCAGCCGGAATGGAAACGCATCTTGTGCGTGCAGCGGGCCTCGCCGGTCACGTCCTGTTTCAGCGACCAATAATTCAAACGCGCGGTCAGGAACCACCAGAGGCCGAAGAAAATCGCCGACGTGATGTAAAAGCCCGGCAGCGTGAACACCGGCAATTTCGCGCGCAACGATTCGCTCGCGTTGGGATCAATCGTCATCCACGCATAAATTTTCTTCGCAAAAATTGCGACGGGCAAAAATAAAAATACCAATGGCCATTGCAACATGGAGGCGATGTGCTCGCAGAAACGGCGCGTGGCCACCGACCAGCCCGCGCTTGTCAGGTGGTGAACCATCACGAGGAACAATGCGCCGAGCGCGAGGCTCAAAAAGAACATGAACGCCATCAGCCACGAGTAACCGAATTCCGGCGGATTTTTCACCGCGCCGATCACCGCCAAAATTCCGCCGCCGACCATTAAGACGGCCGGCAGCTTGCGCCAGCCGGACAAGTCCAGTGGTGGCGGTAAATGAGTTGTTTCTTTGTGTGAACTCATAATTATTTCAGCGCGGCCTTTTGATCCGGCGGCAAATCATCCGGCGAACCAAGCCGGCTTAATTGCAGCGCGCGCAAATAGCCGACAATCGCCCAGCGATCTCCGACCGGCACGATCGGCCCATATGCGCCCATCGTGTTTTTTCCAAATGTGATCGTGTTGAAAATTTCGCCGTCGGTCATCACCACGATGCGCTGGTCGTGCAAGTTCGCCACGGCGGGCATGTCGCCGATTTTTTTCACGATGCCGTTGCCATCGCCCAGTTTGCCGTGACACGGCGCGCAGTAAATGTCGAAACGTTCGTGTCCGCGCGAAAGTAATTGTCCGGTGACGGCCAAGGGATTCGTTTCAATAAAATTGGTCGTGCCGGAAATTTTTCCCGTGTTGACCGGCGCGTTTTCAAAAACATAAACCTCGCCGCGGGCGGTCTGGATTGGCTCGCTGCGCGCGATTGTGCCGGACGGCGGCAATTGCGAACTGACGCCATTCGCGAAAAATCTGTTCGGTTCCTGCGGACGCAATTTCGCCTGCCGGTCCATGTCCGGGAAAACCTCGATGGGCGGTTTGCGCGACATGCGTCCTTGAAAACCGGCGATGCCGACCACCGCCGCGCCGAGCGCCGCGCCGATCAACAAAATGGAAAGGATGATGCGCATCAGTCTTCCTCCACCAGTTCAATGTGCCTGCCACCGATGGCTTCGAGCAGCGCGCGGGTTTCGGTTTCGGAAAATTTTCCGTCGCTCGCGCCGATCACCAGCGCGAATTTGTCGCGCGATACGAGCGGGAAGCGTTTGTTTTTGAACAGCGGATGATGAAAGCGCGGCAGTTGATTGAGCGCGAGCATTCCGACAAGCGCGCCGATGGCCGCGCCCATGATCATCATGATGTAAGACGGCACAAACGTCATCGGCACGCTGAACATCGGCTTGCCGCCGACGATGAGCGGATAATCAAACGCGTTGCTGAACCATATCAAACCGACGACGGACAGGAACGCGCCGCCGCCCATGACGAGGGAAAACCAGCCGACGAGGGAATTTTTCAGGCCCATGACTTTGTCAATGCCGTGAATCGGGAACGGCGTGAAAATGTCCCAGCGACGATAGCCGGCGTCGCGGACTTTTTCCGCCGCGTGCAAGATCGCGGCGGGCGAATCGAATTCGGCGATGAGGCCATAAGTTTTCGCGCTCATGAGTGACCTCCCTTTTTCGCGCCGCCG
>CAXUBD010000298.1:2539-2885 GCA_964249225.1 uncultured Verrucomicrobiota bacterium
AGCGGATGATGCGGATTGCCTTGCGGCGTCGCGCCTTTGACTTCGGAAATGGCGATCATCGGCAAAAATTTCACGAACAGCAAATACATCATGAAAAACGCGCCGAGGGTGCCGATGTAAAGGCCGATGTCCCAAATCGTCGGAATATATTTGCCCCAGCTCGACGGCAGAAAGTCCTGATACAAAGAACCGACGACGATGACGAAGCGTTCCGTCCACATGCCGATGTTGATCAAAATGCCGATGATGAAAAGCGCTGTTAGATTCGCGCGGATTTTTTTGAACCAGAGCAATTGCGTGACGCACACGTTGATGCCGATCAGCATCCAGCCGAAATACCAATACG
>CAXUBD010000299.1:0-2876 GCA_964249225.1 uncultured Verrucomicrobiota bacterium
AGTGAAATCGCCGTGACGAATCGCGCTTTCATTCGCTGCCGATTTCTTTTACGAATAGCGCGTGCAAGATTTGATCGCCAAAGCCACGACGCTGCTCGAAGCGCTGCCGTATATCCAGAAATTCAGCGGCGAAATTTTCGTCGTCAAATACGGCGGCAGTTTCATGGACTCGCCCGACGCGGAAATCCGCAACGGCGTCGCACGCGACATTGTTTTTCTTGAAGCGGTCGAAATCAATCCCGTCGTCGTCCACGGCGGCGGCAAGGCCATCACCCGCGCGAGGGAAAACGCGGGGTGGGTCGCGAATGTTCTCCTAGGCGCGTCACCGACGAAGCCACGGTGAAAATCGTGGACGACGTTTTGTCGCGCGCGATAAATCCTGAAATCGTCAAAACCATCAACGCGCTCGGCGGCGCAGCCGTCGGCTTTTCCGGCGTGGATATTTTCAAGTGCAAAAAAATGCTACTCGACGACAAAGAAAATCCCGGCAAAAAAATTGACATCGGCTATGTCGGCGAAGTCATTGAAGTCAACGTCGCGCCATTGAAAGAAAGCATCTGGTGCGGCCACACGCCGGTCATCAGCCCGACCGCGCGCGGCGAAGATGGTAAAATTTATAATTGCAACGCCGACGTCGCCGCCGCGATGTGCGCGATCGCGCTCAACGCGAAACGGCTCGTCTTCATGAGCGACGTGCCCGGCCTGTTACACGATCCAAAAGATGTTTCCACCGTCATCGCGCATCTGCACACCGGCGGAGTGCCCGCGCTTAAAGCCGCCGGCATCGTGGATAAAGGCATGATTCCGAAAGTGGACAGCGCCGTCGCCGCGATCAAATCCGGCGTGGAAAAAGTCTCGTTTGTAGACGGTCGCGTGCCGCATTCCGTCCTGCTGGAAATTTTCACCGACAAAGGGAACGGGACGGAAATTGTTTTGTGATTTACGATTTACGATTTACGATTTACACGCGATGCCGAGCTTCATGACGCTCGTAATTCGTAAACCCAGTGTCGTAAATGAAAGAAATCATTCCAGCACCGCCCGCCATTGTCCGCAATGACTATGAGTCCGTGCGCGAGCTGTTCACGAAAAATGTCGTGCCGAGTTACGGACGCTTTGATCTCGCGCTCGACCACGGCAACGGCAGTTACGTTTTTGATGTCGCTGGAAAACGCTATTTGGATTTGGGCGGCGGCATTGCCGTCAATTGCCTCGGCCACGCGCATCCCGCGATCATCGAAGCGCTCGTCGAGCAATCGAAAAAGCTGATTCATGTCTCAAATCTTTACTACACCGAGCCGCAGGGAAAGCTCGCCGCGGAAATTGTCAAGCGCATCGGCGCGGGAAAAGTTTTTTTTGCCAACAGCGGCGGCGAGGCGAACGAAGGCTTGTTCAAAGTCGCGCGCAAATTCGGCCACGACGAAGGCCGGTTTGAGATTTTGACCGCGACAAATTCGTTTCACGGCCGCACGCTCGCGGGAATTGCCGCGACCGGCCAGGACAAAGTCAAAAAAGGTTTTGAGCCGATGACGCCGGGCTTTCGCCATTTTCCATTCAACGATTTAGACGCCGCGCGCAACGCCATTTCGCCCGCGACCGTCGCGATTTTGATCGAAGGCGTGCAAGGCGAAGGCGGCGTCACGCCCGCGACGCCGGAATTTTTGATCGGCCTGCGCGCTTTGTGTGACGAAAAAAAACTTTTGTTGTTCATGGACGGCGTGCAGTGCGGACATTTCCGCACGGGAAAATTTCAGAGCTTCCAACGCATCTTGGAAAATGCTCCCGGCGGCGAAAAGTTTCTGCCCGACGGACTTTCCATGGCCAAATCGCTCGGCGGCGGATTTCCCATCGGCGCGTTTTGGCTGCGCGCGCCGGTCGCGGATCTGCTGAGCGCGGGAACGCACGGCACGACTTACGGCGGTTCACCGCTCGCATGCGCCGTCGCGCTGAAAATTTTTGAAGTCATTGAAAGGGAAAACCTCGATGAAAATGCGCGCAACGTTGGGGAGTGGATTAAAAGCGAATTGGAGCGGCTCGTGAAAACTTATCCGACCGTCCTCAAAAACGCGCGCGGCTTTGGTTTTATGCTCGGCTTCGAACTGGCGGAAAAAATTCCCGCATTCGCCGCGAACGACAAATCGGCGGCGATTCAGTTTGTGAATCGTCTCCACGCGTTGGGCGTATTGACGATTCCCGCCGGACCGCAAGTCATCCGTCTGCTGCCGCCGCTGAATCTGAAACCGCCGGAGGCGGGCGAAGGCATTTCAAAAATCGAGGAAGCCATCAAGTCGCTGGTGTAATTTTATGACGCCCGCAGCTCACAAGCATCTGTCAAAACACGATTCCGTTTTGAGGCGGCTCATCCGCGAGCATGGAAAATGTTCGCTTAAACCGGAAACGCGCCGCTCGCCGTTCCAATCGCTCGTCATGGCCGTCGCGCATCAACAACTCAATGGCACGGCGGCGAATACGATTTTAACGCGCTTCAAAAAACTTTTTCCGGCCAGAAAATTTCCGCGCCCCGAAGATCTGGCGAAAATCACGGACGAACAAATCCGCGCCGCCGGATTTTCTTTCGCAAAAATTCGCGCGATCCGCGACATCGCGGAAAAAACCTTGTCCGGCGTGATTCCGACTTCGCGCGAGATTGTGAAATTGTCCGACGACGAAATTGTCGAGCGGCTCACGCAAGTGCGCGGTGTTGGCCGTTGGACGGTCGAAATGCTTTTGATTTTTCAACTCGGCCGTCTCGACGTTTTGCCCGCCGCCGATTTTGGCGTGCGCTCCGGTTTTCGGCACGCGTACAAAAAACGCAAAATGCCGACGGTGAAATCGTTGCTCGCGCACGGCGAAAAATGGAAGCCGCATCGCACGAC
>CAXUBD010000300.1:0-2856 GCA_964249225.1 uncultured Verrucomicrobiota bacterium
AACTCTGGCCGAGCCGGAAATGACTACGATGAGCCGTCGGCAGGCGCAGATGCGGGCGACCCAACTTATCACCGTCATCACCAGCTTCACATTCCAACAAGGCTCCGCTCCGCAAACCGCAGGCGTCGGCACAACGACAACCCAATAAATTTAATTTAAAACCAGGAAAAATGAAAACACATCGTGCAGAAAAAATTTTCAAACTGGCATTTGCGGCCTTTGTGCTTTGGAGTGGCTTAGTTGCGGCGGGAACCGCCCGGGCGCAGATCGCGGCGGGAACTTCATCCATTACTCCGCAGACCCAGCAAGTCGAAACCGGTCCGGTGCTGGACGTTGTGCCTTATGTTTTGTCCGACGGTTACACAATCAACCTCACTTTGATCCCATCGCTGACTGATTTTAACGGATACGATGCCCCGCCAAACATTGCCAACGTCACCGGCGGTCTCAACGTGGTGCAGTTGCCTGTGTTGCTGCCTGATTTTACCGTCCGGCAGGTGGTGACGACCGTGAATGTCTGGGACAACCAGACCGTGGTCATCGGCGGCTTGATTTCCTCGCAGGTGCAGACGAGCAAGGATAAAATTCCGGTTCTGGCCGACGTGCCGTTCATCGGCAAGCTTTTTCAAAGCCAGAGCAAGACCGCCGTGAAGAAAAATCTGATGATTTTTGTCACCTGCACGATTGTGGATCCGGCGGGCAATCGCGTGCATTCGGACGATCAATTGCCGTTTGCGCAGTCCAACATTCCGTAGCAGCCGCCGGGAGCCGGACAGTCAACTGAAACCGTCCAGACCGTCAGAATGCCAAGCGAACAGTGAGCCGGCCGGGCAATGGAGACGCGTATTAAGTCAAATTCAAAATTTGCAAGCGAGATTCAGTCACCCGGAAAATATTGTGGATCGTTTGCTGATCATTGACGGGCACGCCTATGTCTATCGCGCGTTTCACGCAATCCGCGATTTGCGTTCGCCCGGTGGCGAGCCGACGAATGCCATTTTTGGTTTCGTAAAGATGCTGGTGAAAATGCGTCAGGCCATCCAGCCGACGCATTTGATTGTCGTGTGGGACGGCGGTTTGAGTGCTGAACGGATTTCGTTGTTGCCGGAATACAAGGCGCAGCGACCGGCCATGCCGGATGATCTGCGGCCGCAGTTGGATGAGATAACGGGTTATTTATCGGCGGCGGGCGTCGCCTCTTATTGTAACGATGGCGTGGAGGCGGATGATTACATCGCATGCTTGGCGCGGCACGCGGCGGACGCGGGCATGGCGGTGGTCATTGCGAGTTCGGACAAGGATTTTATGCAGTTGGTTTCGCCGCGAATCGGATTGTTGAATCCGAATGACAAAAGTGAAACGATCTGGACGGATGAACAAGTGCGCAACAAGGCGGGCGTGGCGCCGTCGCAAGTGGTGGCATGGTTGAGTCTGATGGGCGACAACGTTGACAACATTCCAGGCGTGCCGGGAGTCGGCCCGAAGACCGCCGCCGACTTACTGGAACGTTTTGGTTCCATTCAGGATTTGTAAGGGCGGCTGGACGAGGTGAAGTCGGAAAAATTGCGGGCGGCCTTGCGCGATTCGGCGGAAGCTGTTTTGCGCAACCAGAAAATGATCCGGTTGCAGGACGATCTGCCGTGCAATTTTTCGCCTGAAGAATTAAAGGCGAAAGCCGCCGATGTCGCGCGATTGCGGGAATTGTATCAACGCTGGGGATTTAATGGAATGCTCGCGTCGCTGCCGGATTTGACGCGCGAGAGTCAGGCGATTTTAATTTAGAAAATGAATTTGCGAAGCTGTAAAAATTTGTCCGCCGCGGTGAGCCGCCTGGCGGGATGGAGGCATTTTTTCAAAATAATTTTTGGACAAAGCCCGTGGGTGAGTTTAACATGGCACAAATCTATTATGCCGTTACCACGGTTTGCCCGCAATGCCGCGATTTTCTTTTGCTGGGGGTTACTCCTTGCGCTTCCTGCTGCCGTTTTTAGCCAGACAAATTATTACGCCGCCAACGGAACCGAATATGCCGTCGTCGGATCCGCGCCGGGCGATCAAGTTTTTCCCGATGCCGCCGTGACGACGAGCGGCGGTTTTTTGGTCTGGCAGGATAATGCAACCGACGGCAGCGGCTGGGGCGTGAGCGCCCAGCGGTTGGACAGCACTCTCTCGGGCAATTTGGGTACCTTCCGTGTGAACGCGCAAGGCACGAATGATCAGGAAAACCCGCGCGTGGCCTTGTTGAAAAACGGTGGCGCGGTTTTTGCATGGCAAGGCGGGAAAGCCGTCGCTCAACACATTTATGCGCGTTTTCTGACGCCGACCAATACTTTTTTGACCACTACTGATTTGCTGGTGAGCGCCTTCACGAATAATTTTCAGATCAAGCCGGCGATCGCCGTCTTGAACAACTCAAATGTGGTGGTCGTTTGGTCCAGTTTCAACCAAAGCGGTTCGAATAGTTTGCAGGATGTGTATGCTAAAATTTTATCACCGGTCGGCGTGACCGTGAGCAATGAATTTTTAGTCAATCAATTTACGAATTACAACCAGCGCACGCCGGCGGTGGCGGCATTGGCAGGCGGCGGTTTTGTCATCGCCTGGGTGTCCGAGCAGCAGCGGTCAACCGCGCCCAACTTGGGATCGAACACAACTTATTCTTCTGCAAGCGCGATTGCGACACCCAGCGTTGACATCTTCGCGCGGCTTTACAAAACCAATGGCGCGCCCGTCGGCGGCGAATTTTTGGTCAACACGAATTTTAATCCCTGTGCCAATCCCACGGTCGCTGCGGCTGCGGATGGCAGTTTCATGGTGGCTTGGGGCGCGCACGACTCGACCACCCCGAATAACGGC
>CAXUBD010000301.1:0-2848 GCA_964249225.1 uncultured Verrucomicrobiota bacterium
TCGCAGGACGGATTGATCCACAACGGCCAGCTCATCCGGCAAATGCTTTTGTCCGAATTGGAAAAATTGTTGCAAACGCATAGCGACAGTTTCATGCCCGAACTGTTGTCGAAAGCGCAACACGCCGCCGCCGCGTGCAAAAGCGGCGTGCCGCGCGTCCACGTCATCAACGGCAAGGTGGACGAAGGTTTGCTCGCGGAAGTTTTTTCCAACGACGGCATCGGCACTTTGATTTACGCGAACGAGTATCAACAAATCCGGCCCGCGAAGAAAAAAGACATTCGCGCGATCCAGATTTTGACCAAGCAGGCCGTCGAATCCGACGAACTCGTGAAACGCACACGCGCGGTGATTGAAAAAAGTCTCGGCGATTATTTTATTTTTGAGATTGATAAAAATCCCGTCGCGTGCGTCGCGCTGCACGTTTATCCCGAACAAAACAAGGGCGAACTCGCGTGCCTTTACGTCAATCCGTCGCACGAAAACCAGGGCATCGGGCGCAAGCTGATCCAGTTCGTCGAGAACAAGGCGAAGGAGTTGAACCTCGCCGAACTGCTCACGCTCTCGACGCAGGCGTTCACGTATTTTCAATCCAAAGGCGGTTTCGGCGAAGGCACGCCAGACGATCTGCCGCCCGCGCGCCGGGAAAAATACGAGCAAAGCGGAAGAAATTCCAAGGTGCTTGTGAAGAAATTGAAATGAAGTTTGCCGATGAAACTTTATCTCGACGTCTGCTGTTTGAACCGTCCGTTTGACGACCAATCGCAGACTCGCGTGCGACTCGAAGCCGAGGCCGTGTTAAGCATTTTGGAAATGGCTCAATCGGAGGAAATTGAAATCATTGGCAGCGACATCATTGATGACAAACTTTCAGAAATGCCGGACAGAGAACGGCGCGATAAAGTTGAATTGCTTCTGGCATTGGCTTCGTCGCAAATCGCCCTGACTTCGGCAATCGAGCAGCGTGCGAACGAATTGCAAAAGTGGAATATCGCTCCATTAGACGCTTTGCATCTGGCATCGGCGGAAAGCGCGCAGGCAGATTATTTTTTGACAACGGACGACGATTTGCTTCGCCGGGCAAAACGCGCCGGCCTCAAAGTTAAGGTTGAAAATCCGGCCAAATGGCTTATACAAAAGGCAACGGATGAAAACTGACACGCTCAATCCCGCTGAACTGCGAACCGCCGGTTGTAAGGCGTTGGTCGATGCGCTTGGCCCGCTGGGCATGGTGAGATTTTTGCGCCAATTCAAGCAGGGCAACGGCGACTACACGCGCGACCGCAAAAAATTGCTCGGCAACCAGTCAGTCCAAGCCATCACGCGCCGTATTCGCAGCCGGAAGAAATAATTTCCAACTGTTTGCCGCCGCGCGTGCGAAAAATACGAGCAGAACGGAAGAAATTCCAAGGTGCTTGTGAAGAAATTAAAATGAAAATTTAACACAATGAGCACAAGAATTTATTCACGCGAGCCAAACGCATCAATAAATTGTCCTCATTGCGAAAAGAAAATTCATTTTTATCAGTTCGGCGGAATGGGAGACATCGCCCCACATTTTTATTGCGACAAATGCTCAAATATTTTCTTTCGCGAATCTGATAGAAAACTAATTAACGGCAAACAGCCTACGCAAGAATTGCTAGAAGAAATTGCCCGCAATTTACCATCATGTCCTTGTGGTGGACATTTTAGATCTGGCACGAATCCTAAATGTCCTCATTGCCACAAAGAATTACCGCACCAAGATAATCCAATCAAAAGATTGCAAGACCCTTTGGCAATTCTTGTAGAAGGAGCAAATCTTGTCACAGAAAACTAAAGGAATTGCTGACGCTTGCGAGAAAAATGGAATTGCTCCAACGCAATTCATTCTCATCGTCAGCATCGCCGGGCAAACCGTTTCGCTTTTTGAGCAAAACGAATTCGTAAAACAATTTCCCTGCTCCACTTCGCGTTTCGGCATCGGGCAGGCGGAAGGCTCGAACCGCACGCCGCTCGGATTGCATCGCATCGCGGAAAAAATCGGCGCGGGCGAACCGGCGGGAACGGTTTTCAAATCGCGCCGGATCGTCGGCCACATGTCGCAGCCGGAATTTGCGGACGCCAAGATCACCACGCGCATCCTGTGGCTCGAAGGTCTCGAACCCGGCTTGAACAAAGGATTCAACGGCGACGTCAACGTGGATTCGCACGCGCGTTACATCTACATCCACGGCACGGCGGACCAAAAATCCATCGGCCAGCCCGCGTCACACGGCTGCATCCATCTCGCCGACGCGGATTTGATTCCGCTCTTTGATCTGTTGCCAAGCGGCGCGCTGGTCTGGATTTATGAAAAGTAATTCGTAGCAGCCGACGTGAGGAGGCTCTGACTGAATTCACGAATTCGATTTACGAATCACACCACAATCCACACGCGCCGCGTAAATCGCATATCGTAAATCTAAAATAATGAGCCTCGTCACCTCGACTACTACACAATTTTCTTCGCTTGCGCTTCTGTTTTGTCGGTTTAATTTATTTTTGTGTTCGTCCGCCTCGGAAAATTTGTGGTGATTCTCGCGCTGGTCGCGACGACCGGACTGCATTGGGCGGCGTTGCAATCGGTCGCGTGGACGGCGATGCTCGCGGGCAATCTTCATTCCGGTTCATTTTGCGACGCGGTGACCAAAACTTTTGACGGCCAACATCCCTGCTGTTTGTGCAAAGCCATCGCCGCCGGAAAACAATCGGAAAAGAAAAATGAATTTTCGTTCCAATCGCAAAAACTGGAATTTCCGCCGCTGGCTGAAAAAATAATTTTGATTCCTCCGTCGCAATTCCAACTTCTGCCGCTGGAAAATTT
>CAXUBD010000302.1:0-2845 GCA_964249225.1 uncultured Verrucomicrobiota bacterium
CAATATAATTACAATGGCCAGGTCGGCGGCGCGAACATTACGGAGGACCCGGATACGCACAGCATCGTCCACGACGCCGACGAGGAAACGATCGAGCAGATCAGCAACGTGCTCCGTAATCTCGACGAACCGAAACCGCAGGTGCTCATCAAGGTCGTCTTTCTCGAAGTGCAGGACAACAAGGCGTCGGCCATCGGCGTTCAGGGCGATTACACCGGCTTCAATAGAAGCCTTTCGCAAATCACCGGCTATATGACCAATTACACGGTGGCCAATCCCGGTTCGCCGTTAAATCCTGCAGGCACAGTGCCCACCGTCGTTCCCACCAGCATTACGCCGGTTAGTTCTAGTGTGAGCTTGAACAACAATTTTGGTTTGCCCCAGGCTCTGGCTGGCGCGGCCGGAAACGGCGGCTTGTATCAATTGATGGGCAACGATTTCCCGGCGACGCTTCAAGCCATCGCCACCGCCGGCAAGGTGCAGGTGCTGTCGCGTCCGTCCATTCTCGCGCGCGACGGCCAGTTGGCGGAGATCGTTTCCGGCCAAAGCGTTTATCTGCCGAGCGGCGTCAGTTTCAGCGCGGTCGGCAACAGCGCCACCACGGTTCCCACCATCAACGGAACCTATCAAAACGTCGGCATCCAGCTCGACGTGACGCCGTTCATCGGCGCGAACGATCTGGTGCAGATGATTCTCGAGCCGCAGATCACGTCCATTGACACCTCGACGCCCGGCCAGGTGATCGAAGGCGGCAGCATCATCTCTTCCGCCGTCTATGCGCCGAACATCAACAAACGTTCCGCCAACACCGTCGTCGTGACGCCCAACGGCCAGCCCGTCGTCATCGGTGGCCTGATCCAAAATGAAAAATCTTCCAGCGAGAGCAAAGTGCCGTTGCTGGGCGACATTCCGGTGCTCGGCCAGCTTTTCAAATTCACCGCCAAGTCGAACACGAAGAGCGAACTGCTGATCTTCATCACGCCGCACATCATGCAGATGCCGTCGCAGCTCGCCGCGATGTCTGGCCGCGAAATGGACCAGTCGCAGCTCATCACCAATTCCGTTTCCGAGCAGGAACTGGATCGCTTCCTCGAACGCGTGCCGGTGAAAAAAAACTGACCGACGGCGATTGTCTTTTCCGCCGGGAACGGCATTCTAAAAACATTTCATGGAACTTAAACGCCGCCGCATTTTGATTTACGGACTTCTGGTCGGAGTCTGGCTGCTCGTCGTCGCCTGGCAGATCGAGGAACACGCCCGCGTGCAGGAGGCCGCCAAAAAAGATTTGCGCAACCGCTCCACGGAAATCGGCAACACCTTGAGCGCCGTCATGCGCGCCCTGCGTTTTCGCGGCGCGGTCTTGCAGGAACGGCTCGAACCCGTGCTCAACGAACTCGTCAACGCCAGCACCAACGAACTCGTCAACGCCAGCGGACTGATTTCCATAGCCCTGCTCAACAACGCCGGCGAACCCGTCGTCGCCGCCGGCGACACCAACCTCATGCCCAAGGAAATTTTGTCCGAAGGCGAATACTGGACGCCCGACAGCGTCACCTTCGTCAATCCCGTCGAAGGCGCGAGCGTGAACAGCGAAAGCACGACCAACCCCATGGTCGTCCTGCCGCCGCCGCCCCGCGATTTTACCAACAGCCCGCGCGGCGACGGACGCGGATTTCCGCAACGCGCGCCGCGTCCCGACGAAACAAATTCCCCGAACGCCGCCGACCTTGCCACCAATCTGCCCGGAGCCAACGCCGCCGGTGAAAACGCGGGCAGCCACGAACCGCCACCGCCGCCGCCCGATTCCGAAAACCGCCCGCGCAATAACGGCCCGCGCCGTCCGCCGTGGCTGCGCGCCATGTCCGAAACCGATTACAAGGCGCTCATCGCTAAACGCGAACTGCACGGCCTCGTGCTCACCATGTCCACCGAAAATTTCCAGGCGATCTGCATTCACGATTTGTGGCTGCGCGGGATCATCGCTTTTTTTGCGGGAATCTCCGCCATCGGCGTCGGGTTGGCGTGGCGCAACACCACCAAAACTTCCGAACTGCAAATCCGCCTCGTCCGCGCGAGCGAATTGAATTCGCATTTGAAAGAAATGAACCTCGCCGCCGCCGGCCTCGCGCACGAGACGCGCAATCCGCTCAACATCATCCGCGGCATGGCGCAAATGCTTTCCAAACAGACCGAGGCGCCCGCCGACATCCGCGAAAAATCCCGCGTCATCGTGGACGAGACCGACAAGGTCACCGCGCAGCTCACCGAGTTCATCAACTACTCGCGCCCGCGCGAAGTCCGCCGCTCCAAAGTCGCACTCAACGACGCCATCAGTGAAGTCGTCCGCACGCTCAACCACGACATCGAGGAAAAAAAACTCCGCGTCGAGCCGATGGGCGAACCATTTTTCATCGAGGCTGACGAACAAATGCTGCGACAGGTTTTGTTCAACCTCTTGATCAACGCGATTCAAGCGACCGGCGAAAACGGCACGATCCAGATTCAAACGCGCCACAGCAGTTCCAGCGACGCGGTGATCGAAATCCGTGACGACGGCCCCGGCGTTCCGCCCGAACGCCGCCAGGAAATTTTCAAACCCTACTTCACCACGCACCAAAAAGGCACCGGCCTCGGCCTGGCCGTCGTGCAACAAATGGTTTTGGCGCACGGCTGGGAAATTGAATGCCTGCCGAATGAACCCAAAGGCGCGATCTTCCGCATCAGCCATTTGAAACTGGCGGTTTAAAAAGCGCTTCGGACCATGCAGTGATCTTCCAACGACTTCATTCGTGAGAAATTGACCTTGGCGGGCGAGGTTCAAAGTCTCACGGTTGAAGCCAATGAA
>CAXUBD010000303.1:0-1551 GCA_964249225.1 uncultured Verrucomicrobiota bacterium
GCACGATCACCGGCGGCGCGTTCGGCATCGGCACGCAACCCGATTCGGACATCATGGGGTTGTGGGCGTCAGCCATCGGGTCCGACAATTTCCGCCAGTTTGGGTTCAACTCATTGAGTCCGGTTTCCACCGTTGACATCGTTCAAAAATCGGGATTTCACGGGTTGAGCGTGTTCGGCTTCGGCGACGGGTCCTTTGGCCAGACCTATATCCAGGGCATCAGCCAGTCGAGCGCGAACCAGGTTTTCGCCTTCGGCGATGACGGCGGCGGCAGTTACGGCACGGTGTATGTGTCGGGTGACAGCAGCGGATCAAACAACCGCCTTGGTGAAATCGGTTTTGGAGACCGGAACACCGACGCGCGGGCGGTGGTGATGCGAGCCGGGCTTGACGACAGCCAGTCCTACTATTTTTGCGCGATAGAGCCGGCGGATTTCTGGCAGGATTATCCGAATTTTGCCTTCGCGGTCTGGGGTAACGGAACCGTCAGCATCGGCGGCCAATCAACCCCGCCCATTGATGGTCTCCAGGTCAACGGCTATGGTTCCGGCGGTTACGGCACTTACGGTCAAATCGGCTGGTGGACCGCCGATGGTTCACGCCGTCTGGGACTGTTGCAGGATGACGG
The DNA here is from genome assembly GCA_964249225.1 of uncultured Verrucomicrobiota bacterium. Lineage (GTDB taxonomy): Bacteria > Verrucomicrobiota > Verrucomicrobiia > Limisphaerales > UBA11358 > UBA11358. Next base: position 629 of record CAXUBD010000303.1, read on the forward strand.
CACGGGAACCTACGGGTTCATCGGTCTTTTCGGGGACAGTTCCATGGAAAGCCGCCTGTGCGAATTTGACGCGATAGACCGGAATTTAAGCGGCGATGTCCGGGCCTTCACGATTGCCGTTCAAACCGATTCCAATGCCGGAGGTTACTCGGCTTCATTAATTCCCAAAGCCGATGACGGCAGTTTTGTTGACCATCAATTATACATCAACGTCACCGGTGTCGGGATTGCCACCGACAATCCAGCCTGCCTGTTGCATGTCGCTGGGACCGTCAGGATTGACAATTCCACCAGCGCGCCCGCCACGCACAGTTCGCCTTCCTTCACTTCCTACTACGGCAACAACATGAAGGCGCTCGGCGACCCGAACAGCTGGCTGCTCATGAATGTCGGCGGAACCAATTACAAAATCCCGCTCTACTCGTAACCAAAAACAAACAAACAAAAAAAACAAAGTTATGTGGACCACCGGACCAAAACCAATGATCGGAAAATTAGCCAACGTGAAGACGGCGCTCGACGCGCTGACCGCCCCGACTGACCCGAACGAAGCGGCGCAGATGAGCGCGGCCGTCACGCTCATCAAAACCCACATTGACGGCATCACCGCCGCCAACGGCGTTTCAGTCAATGCCACCGGTTTCGCCAACGCCAACGGCGCGCGGCTCACTTACAACATAACACCGACGCCGGTGGTGGATTAAGCGCGAATCGAATTGTCATCATGAATAATTACGCATTGCCCAATTACGCCGCCGAGTCGTTGCGACTGGAAGCGGTCTCCGCCTGCGTCGGCTTCGACGATCTGCTCGACGTGGCCTTGACGCACAATCATCCCCATCTGGACACGATGATCGTCGTCACCAGCCACGACGACCGCCGCACGCATCAGGTCTGCCGCAAGCACGGTGCGATTTGCGTCC
>CAXUBD010000303.1:1561-2419 GCA_964249225.1 uncultured Verrucomicrobiota bacterium
AGACGGACTTGTTCAAGAAGAACGGGCGGAATTTTAACAAAGGGGCGGCGCTCAACGCGGGCCTGGCGCGCTTCCAATACTTCGGCTGGCGGCTACAACTGGACGCGGACGTGCTGCTGCCGGACAACTTTCGCCGGATGCTTCTCAATCACACGCATCTCGACGAGCGCTGCATCTACGGTTGCGACCGTGTGGACATTCATGTGCCGGAATTGGGCGCGCTTGATAAAAAGCCGCAACACTCGCACTCGGCGTTTGTCGCCTCGCCCATCGAGCGCGCGACGTCGCCGCGTTATGTGGACCCGCTGCGCGGCTATGTGCCGATTGGATTTTTCCAGTTGTGGCACGCGCAGGCGCAAAAAATGTATCCCTGGTCGCTGGGGACGGCCGCGCACGACGACGTGATGTTCGCGGAGCAATGGGCGCAGGATCATCGACGGCATCTGCCGACCGTGCTGGTGCATCACCTCTGCGCGCGCAAACCGAAACTCGGCGAAAATTGGGACGGTCAACGGCGGCAGCCTCGCATCCAATGATTCCATTCTTTGCCATCGTGGATGACAGCTCCTTTCTGACCGTCGCCAGCGGCGGCGGGGCGGTCTGGCTGGCAAAGATATGGTGGGAAATCCGCCAGCAACGGCTGGACAAGGAGAGCGAAACCATCCGCCGCAACAATCTCATCGAGCAGACCCGGCTCTCGCAGGAACAAACGAAACTGTTAAAGAAACAAACCAAGCTGTTCAAAAAAGAACGCAAGAGCAGCCGCAAGCATCATAAAAAAACGCACCAACTTTTGCGGGAAGTGCTGGCCCGGCAAATTCCAAAATCAACCCAACCACCCCCAACATGAAAAAAATC
>CAXUBD010000303.1:2434-2842 GCA_964249225.1 uncultured Verrucomicrobiota bacterium
GTGCAATCGCAGGACCCGAACGCGCCGACCACGCAGAAGATTGAAACCGAAACCACCGTCACGCGCGTGCTGCCGGCTGGTTCCGTGGTTGAAAGCGGAAACGCCACGAACGTCTCGCGCACGATTTTGAGCCAGACGGCGACGGAAAGTTCCACCATGCACAAGACCATCACGACGAGCGTGGGGCCCAGCCAGCATAACACGGCGCAGGACATCGCCGCGAAACTGGCAAGCATCCGCTGGCTGCAATGGATCGGAGTCATATTGGTGTTGTTCGGCGGCGCATCACTGTTCTATCCGCCGTTGAAACTCATCGTCAATTCCGTGACGACCTCGGCTTGGTGCGTCGCGGCGGGCGGCGCGATGATCTTTCTGCCGCTCATCATCGTCGGACATGAGGTGTTGATC
>CAXUBD010000304.1:0-2830 GCA_964249225.1 uncultured Verrucomicrobiota bacterium
GCGCGGGCAAAGTGGACAAGCGGAAAACGTTTTTCAAAACGCTCGATAAAATCGGGATGGTCGAAAATTTCACCGCGCTTTCGGCGGACGACAAGGATTGGGTCGAGCGCGCCGAAGTCGCCGCGCGAACGGCGGTTCGCGCGCGGCAAAAGGAAATTTCCGAGGAAGCGCTGTCCGAACTCGTCAGCCGCGTCGGGCCGAACGCGCGGCAATTGGAAAACGAAATTGAAAAACTTTCCCTTTTTACTGGCGACCGGAAAAAAATCGAGTTCGCCGACGTGGCCGCGATTTGCTCGCGCAACAAAACCGCGCGCGCGTTCGCGCTCGGCGACGCGCTGGGCGACCGCGATTTGCCGCGCCTGCTCAAGCGGCTGGACGAGGAATTATGGGAGACAAAATTTGATTCGCAGAAGTCGGAAATCGGACTGCTTTATGGTCTGATTGGCAAGATACGTGCTTTATTGCTGCTGAAAGAAATGCTGCGCGAAGGCTGGATCAAGCCGGAAATGGATTACAGCCGGTTCAAGGCGCAATTGGAACGGGTGCCGGCGGAAAAATTGCCGGCGGACCGGCGGTTCAATCCGCTGGCGTTGAATCCGTATGTGCTTTACAAAGCGCTGCCGCAGGTCAAAAGATACAGCCCGAACGAACTCGTTCGCGCCATGGACTTGCTGCTGCGCTGTAATCAGCGGCTGGTGTCCAGCGGGCTTGATGAAGCGCTTGTCTTGCAGCAGGCGCTGGTGCAGATTGTCGCGCCGTCGGCGGTCGCGGCTTGAAATTTTAAAACAAAATCAGGACAAAAATGTCAACTCCGTCAGCAAATGTGTCAGTGTTGGTCGGTAAAAAATTTGCCTGCCTGAAAATTTCAGGGCGGGCGAATTTCACGACCAGCCCCGATTTCAAAACCCTGCTCAGCGAACTGGTCCAAAAAGGCTATGCCCATTTCATCATTGACCTGTCGGAATGCGTGCTGATGGACAGCACGTTTCTGGGCGTGCTGGCCGGTTTTGGCCTGAAGCTGAATCCCAAGGTCATGCCCACGGAACGCGGCATCGAATTGCTCAACGCCAATCCACGCGTGGCCGAACTGCTGGAAAACCTCGGCGCGCTGCACCTGTTCACCGTCGTCAACGGCGCGTTGCAATTGCCGGACGATGTGGAAGTCCGCCGGCCGGAATCCATCCATCCCACGCACGAGCAGATCACGCGCACCTGCCTTGAGGCGCACCAGACTTTGATGAAGGTGAATCCGGAAAACGTCGCGCGTTTCAAGGACGTGACGCAATTTCTGGCCGAGGATTTAAAAAGCCTCGAAAAATGTTCCTGAAGTTTTCTTGAATTTTACGCGGCGGCTGGCGCGGGCGCGCCCAGTCCCGGCAAAGTCGGCGGCACGGGCTTCTTCGGATTTTCCGGCAACGGCGTTCCGGCCGGCGCACCCATCATCGGCTCGATTTGCGCGGGCGGTTTCGGCGGCGGCGTGAACGTTCCGGTGCGCACGATCTCCGCGACTTGTGCGCCGTCGAGCGTTTCGTATTCAAGCAGACCGTTGGCAATGATCTCCAGTTTGTCGCGGTTCGCGTCAATCATTTCCTGCGCCGTCTTGTTCGCCTCGGTGATGATGCGTTTGACTTCCGCGTCAATGTCCTGCGCGGTCTGCTCGCTGTAATCTTTCGAGCGCATCATGTCGCGTCCGAGAAAAACATATTCGGGGCTGTCGCCGTAAAGCACGTTGCCCAGTTTCTCGCTCATGCCCCAGTGCATGACCATCGCCTTGGCCAGTTGCGTGGCTTGCGAAATATCCATCGCCGCGCCGCTGGAAGTGTCTTCCGTCACAAATTGTTCGGCGATGCGTCCGGCCATCGTCATGATGATCGTGTCAATCGCCTGCTTGCGCCGCATGTTCAACATGTCTTCCTTCGGTAGCGACATCGTGACGCCGAGCGCACGACCGCGTGGAATGATCGTGACCTTGTGCAGCGGATGCGTGTGCTTGAGCAGGACATTCACAAGCGCGTGGCCAGCCTCGTGCCAGGCTGTGGCGCGCTTTTCTTCGTCGGACATCGCCATGCTGCGGCGTTCGCGGCCCCAGCGCACTTTGTCGCGCGCTTCTTCCAGTTCTTTCATGCCGACATTTTTTTTGTTCAAACGCGCCGCGAGCAACGCTGCTTCGTTCAGCAAATTCGCCAGTTCCGCGCCGGAATAACCCGGCGTGCCGCGCGCGATGATGGACAAATCCACTTCCGGCGCGAGCTTCACGTTTTTGGAATGCACTTTCAAAATGCCTTCGCGTCCGCGCACGTCCGGCAAATTCACCGTGACCTGCCGGTCAAAACGACCAGGACGCATCAACGCCGGATCGAGCACGTCATGGCGGTTCGTCGCCGCGATGATGATGATTCCTTCCTGGGTGTCGAAACCGTCCATCTCGACGAGCAATGCGTTCAACGTCTGCTCGCGTTCGTCGTTGCCGCCGCCCATGCCGTGACCGCGCGACCGGCCGACCGCGTCAATTTCATCAATGAAAATCAAACACGGCGTGTTGCGGCGCGCCTGTTCAAACATGTCGCGCACGCGGCTCGCGCCGACGCCGACGAACATTTCGACGAAGTCCGAACCGCTGATGCTGAAAAAACTCGCGTCCGCCTCGCCCGCGATGGCTTTTGCCAAAAGCGTCTTGCCCGTTCCGGGCGGCCCGATCATCAACACACCTTTCGGAATGCGTCCGCCGAGACGTTGAAATTTTTTCGGGTCTTTAAGAAATTCGACGAGTTCGGAAACTTCCTCCATCGCCTCTTCGATTCCCGCCACGTCCTTGAACGTCGTCTTGTTG
>CAXUBD010000305.1:0-2817 GCA_964249225.1 uncultured Verrucomicrobiota bacterium
GCGCATACGTGACCGATTTGGTTGCAAGCTGAATTGTTTTTACAAGTATTTTAGCGCGTTCACGACGTTTCTCTTCACGTAGTTGTAATCTCCAAATTGTTATGCTCGCAAATGCTCCGATTAAAGCGCCGAGCAGTAAAATAAAAATGTCACGCAGGGCTGTTAGTTCTTCGAGCATGAATAAAACATACAGTTATCAGCCAATCTGCTTCTTGTAATCCTCTGGCGAGAGCAGCGCGTTCAGTTCGGCGGGATTGGTCAATTTGATTTTGAAAAACCAGCCGCCCGCATATGGCTCGGTGTTCACCAGCGCGGGATTGTCGGTGACGGGCTGGTTCAGCGCCACGATTTCGCCGCTGACGGGCGAATAAATGTCGCTCGCGGTCTTCACGGATTCCACCACGGCGCAGGCTTCGCCCGCCTTGACCTTGCGCCCGGCTTCGGGCAGCTCGACAAAAACGACATCGGTCAACTCGCCCTGCGCGTGATCGCTGATGCCGATGGTCGCGGTGTCGCCGCTGACGCGGATCCATTCGTGTGATTTGGCGTATTTGAGGTCGGAAGGAATGTTGCTCATAAAATTTTCAGCCACAAAAGAACACAAAGAACACAAAATGAAAATAATTTTTTGTGTTCTTTGCGTTCTTTCGCGGCAATTAAATCTTTTTGTAAATCGGCTTTTTCACCACGACGGCGGCGAAGCGTTTGCCGCGAATTTCAATTTCAATCTGCGTGTCCGGCTTCGCAAATTCCGGCGGGACGTAGCCCATTCCAATTCCGATATTCAATGAAGGACTTTGCGTGCCGCTGACGACTTCGCCAATTTCTTTTTCGCCTGAAAAAATTTTATAATGCGGGCGCGGCGGCGCGGATTTATCGGTCATCTTGAACGCGACAAGTTTCTTTTTCGTGCCGTTCGCCTTTTGTTCGGCGAGCACGGCGCGACCGTTGAATTCACCTTTGTCCAGCGCGACAAAAAATCCGACGCCCGCTTCGATGGGCGTGGTTTCCTCGTCGAGTTCGTGGCCGTAAAGCGGATAGCAAACTTCCGTGCGCAACGTGTCGCGCGCGCCAAGTCCGGCGGGTTTCAAACCGAACGGTGAGCCGACGGACAAAAATTTATCCCACAAATGCTGGATGGATTCGTCGCCACCGACAATTTCAAATCCGTCTTCGCCGGTGTAACCGGTGCGCGAGACGAGGACACTTTGGTTTTCAAATTTGAATCCGCCAATCTCGTTTTTCTTCAGATCGGTCACGCGCGCAACGCGCATGGCGGAAATGGATGCGCCAGAAATCACGTCGTTGATGAAATCTTTCACGCGCGGGCCTTGCACGGCGACGGCGGCGTAATTGTGCGAAGCGTCGGTCAAAATCAGTTCGCTGCGCCGGGGAAATTTCGCCGCCTGCGCTTGAATCCATGCGACATCTGCTTCGATGCGACTCGCGTTAATGATGAGAAAAAAAACATCACCGCACAGCCGGTAGGCGTAGAGATCGTCAATCACGCCGCCGCGCTCGTTACACATGAGCGTGTATTGGCCGAGGCCGGGCGTGAGTTTTTTGATGTCGTTCGTGAGCAGCTGGTTGAGAAATTCCGCCGCCGCCGCGCCGCTGACGGTGACTTCGCCCATGTGTGAGATGTCGAAAATCCCGGCGGCGTTGCGGACGGCGAGATGTTCGTCGGTGATGCTGGTGTATTGCACGGGCATTTCCCAGCCGCCAAAATCAATCAGCTTCGCGCCAAGTTTTTGGTGCGCGGAAAAAAGTGCGGTGCGTTTAAGCATGAATTCAACCCCACTTCTCCGTTTTCATCTGCTCCTTCGGCGCGCCGAGTTCGAAAACAAGACCTTCGGCAAACTCGACCAAGGCATTTGGCCCGCAGGCGTAAAAAACCGTGTTCGTCAAATCCGTGACTTGCGATTTTACCCACGCGGAATCAATGCGTCCGGTGCGACCAGTCAGGTGACGTGGAATTTGAAATTGGGATTTTCCTTTTCCAGCTCGCGGAATTCGTTGTTGAAGATGATGTCCTTGGGCTGGCGGACGCTGTAAAGAACGGTAATTTTCGTCGCCAATTTCCGCCGCGTCGCCTCGCGCGCGAATCCGCGAAATGGCGTCACGCCCGAACCACCGGCGATGCAGACGAGATGTTTGTCCGGCTCATAGACCGGCAGAAATTTTCCGACGGGCGGGATGACGAACAGTTTGTCGCCCGCCTTCGCCCAATCCACGATGCGCGTGCCCATCTTGCCGTCGCGCTTGACGGTAACTTCGTAAAAGCCGCGATCCAGCGCGCAAGACGAGAGCGAATAGGCGCGCTTGTAATTCGTCGTGTCCGGCCAATAGACCGTGATGAACTGGCCGGTCTTGAAATCGGGATTGTGGCCGTCGGGCCATTTGAGGCGGATGGTTTTGGTGTCGGGCAATTCCATCGTCGCCGTTTCGATGGGCATTTCGAGAATTTCTTTGGGCATAAAATTTTTAACGCGCGGGGGAAAAGGTAGCGAAGCCTGTCAAAAAGGCAATTATGCTTCAATCATATTTACACCCTCCAAATTCACATCGTCTGGAACAACCATTTGGTCAACGGAAGTGTTTATCCATGATTTTGGCGTTTCTAATTTGGCATGGACGAGATTGCAATCGCAAAACCAGATTGTCCAGCCGTTTTCCGCAAACCATTTTGATTTGCCAGCAGCCGCGCTTGTCAAAGCGCGGAAATCCGCATTTTGACAAATGCGGCTACGGGATTTGACATCCGTGTTGACTCACGGATAAAGGTTACCTACGGCAATAGTCAGTGGTGACGACGGT
>CAXUBD010000306.1:0-2528 GCA_964249225.1 uncultured Verrucomicrobiota bacterium
CGAGTTCGGCGCGAATTGAAATTCAATTTCGTCGAAGCCGGTTGGACTGGTGGGGCGAGCGTCCCCGCGAGCCGCTGTTCCAACAGAACCTTTCGGCTCGTCAGGAGCCTCGCCCCACCGGTCTGTCGAGATTTTCACATCAAATTTACTTTGCTTGAAACCCAAATCGGCAAGCTGTTTGCCCACGGCCTTGGCGAGTTGCGGAATCACTTTTTTGCGCGCTTCGGAAAGTTTTTTGCCCGCGCCCAAAATTTCAGCGCCGAGCTTTTGCAATCGAGAATTGATCCGCGCGAGTTCGGCGTCGCGGGCTTCGAGCGATTGCAATTTCTGTTTCGCCTCGTCGCCGAACGTGATGACTTCGGCGAGCGTCGCGCCGTATTTGCGCTTGAGCGATTGAATCAAATCGAGCCGTTCTTCCAGTGCCGCGAGCCGCGCGGGGTCAACGTCCACTTTTTCCGCGTAACGCGAAAGTTCCGCCTGCAATTCGCGCAGCGTCTCGCGGGCTTGCGAATGCAATTCCGCCAAATTTTGCGCGCCGGAATCCACGCGTTGAAGTTCCGCGAGCACGCGGCCGATCGCGCCGGACTGCGTAAACAGCGAATTTTCGTTCTCGCTCAAAACGTCCAACGCGGATTGGCTCAATTGCAGCAGCTTTGCGGCGTTGCTGGCGCGGTTAAATTCCTCCTCGACCGATTTTTCTTCGTCCGGCTGCAAACGCGCGGCGGAAATTTCCTGCACTTGAAAGCGCAACAAATCAAGTTGCTGCGCGTAAGTTTTTTCATCCAAGATGAGCGCGGATTTTTCCCTTTCCAAATCCGCGCGGCGACGAACCAGTTCGCCGAACGCATCGCGTTCTTTTTCCAGGCCGCCAAACGCGTCAAGAATCGCCAGTTGTTTCGCGGAATGCAACAGCGACTGATGATCGTGCGGGCCGTGCATATCCACGAGCCATTCACCGATTGTTGCAAGAACATTCAACGTCGTCGGTGAACCGTTCACGAACTGGCGGTTCGTTCCGCTGACGGTGAACGTGCGTTTGAGGACGAGTTGATTTTCGTCGCAAGGCTCAAGGCCGTTTTCTTCCAGAAAATTTTCCAGCGGCGCCTTGAGTTTCTTCACATCGAAAACCGTTTCAACGGAACAACTGTCGCTGCCGCTGCGGATGAGCGTGCGGTCGGCGCGTTCGCCGAGGACGAGGTTGAGCGCGCCGATGATGATGGACTTGCCCGCGCCGGTCTCGCCCGTAATGGCGTTACAACCCGGCTGGAGTTCAAGCGTGAGGTCGTCCACGAGGGCGAGATTTTTGATGCGCAGCGTCGTCAACATGATTAGTTTTGCCGCGCATATTTGAACGATTAAACCGTCGTTCGGCAAAAGAAAATTTCACCATGGTTTTTGTCCGCATCAGCGACGGCCTAGGAAATCAATTTTTCCAATATGCCACCGGTCTGGCGCTGGCGCGAAAATTGAAGACGCGGCTCGGGCTGGACCTGACAGGATTCCGGCGCGGGGAACTGCGTCAGTATGAGCTGGGGCATTTTCAAATCACCGCGCGACCGTGGACGAAGTTGCAGAAGTTCTGCGTGCGCCACGCGTTACGCCGAAGATTGAAAAATTCCTTTTTCAACCACCTCGAAGACCGTTATTCCGGTTTCCAGCCGGAAATTTTTTCCAGCCGGGGACACGTTTATTTAAGCGGCACCTGGATCTCGGAAAATTATTTTTCCGCGATCGCCGCGGAGATCCGCCGCGAATTCACTTTCGCCGCGCCGCCGGCAGGGGAGAATAAAATTCTGCTGGAAAAAATCGCCGCCTGCCCGGCCATTTGCGTTCATGTGCGGCGGGGCGATTATGTTTCCAATCCCCAGACGCACGCCAAACACGGATTGTGCGATGTGGATTATTATCAAAAAAGTTTTACGCGGATCACCCGGGACGTTGCCGGGCCGGTCGCGTTTGTTTTTTCCGACGATCCGCTTTGGACGCGGGCAAATCTGCGTTTTCCCGGCGAGACGGTTTATGTGACGCACAATGTCGGCGCAAAAAATCACGAGGATTTTCGGCTGATGCGCGCCTGCAAACATTTCATCATCGCCAACAGCACGTTCAGTTGGTGGCGGCGTGGCTGGCCGGACATCCGGGGAAAATCGTCATTGCGCCCAAGCGCTGGTTTCAAGACCAGAATCGAAGCGATCATCCGGTCCCGGACAACTGGATGCGATTATGAACAATGCGGCGGAACGCGCGGCGAGGTTTTTGATGCATCCCGGCGGCAACAGAGTTAGACTTCGTTTCATTGGAAATACTTGGGACGGATCAGCCGTTCAACGAATAAAACTCAATGGCGTTCACTTTCACATTTCTCGGCAGCGGCACTTCGCAAGGCGTGCCGCTCATCGGCGTGGATTATCCCCCGGAATATCTGGCCAATCCAAAAAACTGGCGCACCCGGCCTTCCATCTACGTCGAGACGGAAAAAGTAAAACTCGTCGTGGACACGACGCCGGAATTTCGCATCCAGTGTCTGC
>CAXUBD010000306.1:2538-2764 GCA_964249225.1 uncultured Verrucomicrobiota bacterium
AGATGGCTCGATGCCGTGATCGTCACGCACGCGCACGCCGACCACATCATGGGCATGGACGATTGCCGCCGCTTTTGCGATCTGCGCGATGGAAAAGCGCTGCCGATTTATGCGAACGAGGAAACGATGTCCGCGCTCAAACGTGTTTTCGTCTATGCTTTTGACGGTCGTCCGATCTCAAAAGGTTATTTCCGACCGGAACCGCGCATCGTGGACGGGCCGTTTC
>CAXUBD010000307.1:0-2743 GCA_964249225.1 uncultured Verrucomicrobiota bacterium
GCAACGCAGGTCGCGCTTTCGTCCGGCAATCAAACATTGATCGGTTATTTTTATCCGACATTGAGCAACATCACCCTTTATCTCGGCGCCAGCGGCAGCGTCACATCACTGGCCGCTACGGTTGGCACGAGCGGGAACACTTTCACGGCATCGGCCGGCGCATGGATCAATGGCGTTGAAATCACGGACTACAGCGTGGATTATCAGAACGGAATCGTGACGATCAACAATGCCGGCAGCATTCCAAGCTTCGCGGCGATCCGCGTGTCTTACAGCATTTACGCCACGTTCACCCTCGCGGCGGAAACGCCGCAATCGGACATCGAAAACATTTCATCCGCGCTGACGGCGGACCAGATCAACAATTCCATCTTGCTCGTCTTTGCGATCCAAGCCGGCAATCCGCAGGCTTATGAAATCATGGCGTTGAAGACGATCACCGCGCTCGGCGGTGGTGTTTATAAAGCAACTGTTCGCCGCACGATTTATGAAACCATCGCCGGCGGTGATGGCGCGCACGTCTGGACCGCGAGCGACCGGATTTTCTTCGCGTTCCGCAGCAATCTATATCCGCTGTCGCATAGTTCATTTGAAGATTTATCGGACGCCGGCGCCACTGCGAATTTCCGGCTCGTGCCTTCGAGCGCATGGTTCGCGGCCGACGTCGCCGATGTTTACGATTCAAGCCTGAATCCGACCGGATTGACGACGCAGTTCGCTTATGTGTTTTACAATCCTTACGCGCCGATGTTGACGTGGGAATTGTTGCTTCAAAACAGCGCGAGCATATCGTCGTTCGCCGGCACGTTCGCCGCCACGAATGTGTTCAATTTCACGTTTGAATGCACGGCGATTAACGGACTTGACCGCGTGACGCTTGTGGCGCGTTCCGGCAGCATTGAAACAACCCTATTTTCCAAAACGCTTTCAGGATCAAGCGCGCTCGTGACGGCGACCTTCAGCCTCGCGACCGTCGGTTCATTTCAATTGGTGGGGATCGTCGGCGATCTGTCGGGCAACGTGGTTGAATATCCTTTGACGCTGGTGGGCAGCACTACGCCAGTCATCATGACGGTCGCGCCATCTGGCACGCCGACGGCCGTCGCCAGTCCATCAATCATTGCTCACAAAACCGGCTTCGGCGGATCATGGATAGCAACTTTAAGTTGCGCAACATCCGGCGCCACGATCCAGTTCCAAACCGGACCGCTCCTTTCATCGCCAGCAACGAACTGGCTTAACTACAGCGGCCCGTTTAGAGTTGGAAATGGAACAACTATTTATGCGCAAGCCATCATTACCGGATTAACGACCAGCCCAACCGTGCGCTTTGATGTTCCACACTGACATTGCTCCGCATTGTCCCGGCAGCATCCCTGCATCGAGCCGGCAGCCCACGTCAAACGACCCTTTTCAATGCCGTCTGCATACCCTTTTCAAACTTTTTTTGCGGCACACCGGATGACACGATGGAAAGTGGCTGGGGTTTTCCAGCGTCCTTTCAATCAATACGCGGCTTGCGCGCCTTTGATGGAACGCTTTTTCATCCATGGCATCATCGCGCGTAGCTTGGCGCCGGTTTTTTCGATCGGATGTTGTTCGCCTTTTTTGAGCAGCGCGTTGTAGCGTTTGTAGCCGCCTTCGTATTCGGCAACCCAGTCTTTGGCGAACTTGCCGGACTGGATGTCTTTCAACGCGGCCTTCATGCGTTTCTTCACGCTGGCGTCAATGATCTTCGGGCCGACGCTCACGTCGCCCCACTTGGCGGTTTCGGAAATCGAGAATCTCATGCCGCTGATGCCGGCTTCGTTCATCAGGTCGGCGATGAGTTTCAATTCATGCAGACATTCGAAGTAAGCCATTTCCGGCGAGTAACCGGCTTCGACGAGCACTTCAAATCCGGCCTGCACCAGCGCGCTCGCGCCGCCGCAGAGCACGGTCTGTTCGCCGAACAAATCGGTTTCGGTCTCTTCCTTGAAATTCGTTTCGAGCACGCCGGCGCGCGTGCCGCCGATGCCTTTGGCCCAGGCGAGCGCGATTTTTTTCGCGTCCTTGCCGGGATTTTGGTAAACGGCGATGAGCGACGGAACGCCCTTGCCTTCGGTGTATTGGCGGCGGACGGTGTGGCCGGGTCCTTTCGGCGCGACCATGATAATGTTCACGTTTTTCGGCGGAACAATTGTTTTGAAATGGATCGAAAAGCCGTGCGAAAAGACAAGCGTCTTGCCGGCGGTCAAATTCGGCTCGATGTCTTTCTTGTAGGCGGCGGCCTGCTTGGTGTCGGGCAGCGCGACCATGATGACGTCGGCGCGCTTGACGGCTTCGGCGGTGGTGACGACTTCAAATCCTTTTTCCTGCGCGACGGGAATGGATTTGCTGCCTTTGTAAAGGCCGATGATGACCTTGAGGCCGCTGTCTTTGAGGTTGAGCGCGTGGGCGTGGCCCTGCGAGCCGAAGCCGAGGATCGCCAGCGTTTTGTTTTGCAACATGCCGAGGTCGGCGTCGTTGTCGGTATAGACTTTTGACATAAAATGATTTGAAACGGACGCGAAGGCTAACAATGCGGGGGAACGCGGTCAATTTGCAAATTCAAGTTAAACGAGTTAATCCAACGAAACTTTTGAGCCGATTTTCAAAAGTTTCATCCCGATTTGGTCAACGGAAGAATCTCCCGCCCACGCGTCTCCATAATTTGACAGAATAACAACACCGACTTGATTCCTTTTATCGAAGCCGACAAAAC
>CAXUBD010000308.1:0-2689 GCA_964249225.1 uncultured Verrucomicrobiota bacterium
TTTTTAATTTCACCGAATGCCATTCTTCGTTCCTCCACGTCCATGACTTCGAAAAATGCTGCCTTGGGAAACGGCGCGATGCGGCGGATGATTTTTGCATTGTCCACGCCCGCGATGCCCAGGACGTTCACGACGGATTCCTGATTCAGCCACGCCGGTTTGGGAAACGCGACCTCGCACGCGCCGCCGCGAATCTCCGTGGTCATCGGCACAACAACTGACATATTGCGCTCCTTGTCCGGCTGGCGGATGGAAACGACGACACATGGTCTGGTCTTGGCCATCATTCCCAAATCCACAATCACCACGTCGCCGCGATCAAATTTTGTCATAGTCAATCTCCGGCGCGGGGCCGAGTTTTTTCCAGGTGTCGGCCACCACGTCTTCCAGTTCGCGGGACGGGATTTTCGTTTTCGGCGCGGGCATCACCCACCAGCCGCCTTTCTCGGCGGTCACCAGATATTGTTGGCGGCTCTTCGTGCCGCGTATTGGAACGCGTCCCCGGCTGTCCGCTTTGACCAAAGTTGTCATGTGGGTAATCTCCCACACATCCGCCACGCCTGTCAATTTTAATTCGGGGCTGAAAACAAAAAACGTCCATTGCTGGACGCCTTTGCAATTTGTAGGAGTCGAGGTGACGAGACTCTAACTACAAAAAATAGAGACTTCTTACGTCGTCTCCTACTTTTTATTTACGCGCTTTCGCCGACTTGAAACCGCACGAACCGGCGGATCGTGATCTCATCGCCAAGCTGCTTGCCGATCTGTGCGACGTGTTCCTTAACGTTGACTTCGGAATTGCGTTTCACGAAGCCCTGGTCCACGAGGCAGTAGGTCTGGAAAAATTTGTCCAGCACGCCCGCAAGAATTTTTTCCAACGCCTGCGCCGGCTTGCCTTTCAATCGGTCAGAGTTCGCGGCAATTTCACGCTCTTTTGCAATGACATCAGCCGGAACTTCCTCGCGCGAAACGGCGTGCGGATGCCCCGCCGCGATCTGCAACGTAATGTCACGCACGAGCTGCTTGAATTCTTCCTTGCCCGTCGTCTCCGGCTTGCCTGCGCCGACTTCGACGAGCACGCCGACTTTTGCGCCGGTGTGGATGTAAGCGGCGATGAGTCCGTTGCCGGTCACGTCCATTTTCACGTGGCGCGCGATTTTTATGTTCTCGCCGATTTTGGCGACGGCGGCGACGCGGTCAGCTTCCAAATCCGCGTTCGGATTGGCCGCGATTTTTTTTGCGATGTCATCGCAGAACGCGCGGAAGCTGTCGTTCTTGGCGACGAAATCGGTCTCGCTGTTGACTTCCACGAGCACACCGGATTTTCCACCGGGCGCGATGTATTGCGCGATGACGCCTTCGTTCGCGGCGCGGTCGGCTTTTTTCGCGGCGGACGCGATGCCTTTTTTGCGCAGCAAATCAATCGCGGCGTCCAGATCGCCGTTCGACTCGACGAGCGCTTTTTTGCAATCCATCAAACCGGCGCCCGTCGCTTCACGGAGCTTGCCCACCATTGCGGGAGTAATTTCGGCCATAAAATTAAAAGTTAATCGTTGAATTGTTGTTGGTAGGGCGGGTCAGTCCTCTGCCCGCCACGGCGCGCACGGAGTGACGCGCCCTACCGAATTTACGCGGGCGCGTTTTCGGGCGTCGTCTGATCGTCGCCGGCGGCGACTTCGACGGCTTGCGCGGTTTCAAAAACTTCGCCGTTCGCCGCAACGGTTTCCTGCCCGTCCGGTTTGCGCGCGCGCTTGGATTCAAATTCCGCCTGCGCCTGCGTGATGGTCTGCGCAATCGTCGCCATGAGCATCCGCACGGAGCGGATGGCGTCGTCGTTCGCGGCGATCGGATAATCCACGAGGTCGGGATCGCAGTTCGTGTCCACGAGCGCGACGATGGGGATTTTCAATTTGATCGCCTCGGCCACGGCGTTGTGTTCGCGCTTGATGTCCACGATGAACAGCGCGGCGGGATGCTTGTCCATGGCGCGGATGCCGTCGAAATATTTATGCAGGCGCGCGAGTTCGCGATGGATCATCGCCTGCTCCTGCTTGACGTAATCGTTGATCGAGCCGTCGGCGTCCATTTTTTCGATTTCCTTGAGGCGCTTGATGGACGTCTTGATGGTCGCGTAATTCGTCATCGTGCCGCCGAGCCAGCGTTCGACAACATAAAATTGTCCGCATTCGACGGCAGTTTCCTTGACGCATTGCTGCGCCTGTTTTTTGGTGCCGACGAACAGGATTTTTCCGCCCTTGCGAACGGTTTTGGCCAGAAAATCGCACGCGGCTTCGAGCTGCGTGAGGGTTTTCGAGAGGTCAATGATGTGAATGCCGTTGCGCGCGTCGAAGATGAACGGCTTCATCTTCGGATTCCAACGCTTCGTCTGGTGTCCGAAATGGACGCCTGAATCCAACAATTCTTTTACGCCGATGCTTAACACAATTTTCCTTTGGTTGAGACTTTGGAATTTTTCCAAAGCATCCCGCGGAACACGGGATTGATTTTAATGTTATTGTGGCCGCTTCACATTCACACGAACGCGAAATTTTAAGGCCGTTTTCCCTTGGCCAATCTGGCGAAAGGGACGCTGAAAATAGCAGAAAAACGCGGAGTGGCAACAGCTATTTTTGAATCTGGACGAGGAGAAAATGAAGGTTTAGGATTCAAATCGTGAAAAGAATTAGAC
>CAXUBD010000309.1:0-2663 GCA_964249225.1 uncultured Verrucomicrobiota bacterium
ACTCAAAACTAAAAATTCAAAACTCGTCGCCGCGTTGCTGGACTGGTTCGCCGCGAACGCCCGCGACCTGCCGTGGCGGCGCACGCGCGATCCTTACGCCATCTGGGTTTCCGAAATCATGCTGCAACAGACGCAGGTGAAAACGGTGATTCCCTTTTGGAACCGCTGGCTGCGCGAACTGCCGACGATTGAAGCCGCCGCGAAAGCGCCGTCGGAAAAAATCCACAAACTGTGGGAAGGTCTCGGCTATTACACGCGCGTCCGCAATTTGCAAAAAGCCGCGCAAGTCATCGTGGAAAAAAACGGCGGAAAATTTCCGGAGAAATTTGAAGACGTTTTAGCTTTGTCGGGCATCGGCCATTATACCGCCGGCGCGATTTGCAGCATCGCCTTCAACCAGCCCACGCCGATTCTGGATGGCAATGTCATCCGCGTGTTGACGCGCATTTTCGGAATCGCGGAAAATCCGAAGGAGAAGCAAACCAACACGCGGCTCTGGCAATTGGCGGAAGAATTAGTAATGGAGGCGCATTGTAGCCGGTGGGGCGAGCGTCCCCGCGAGCCGGATATCGGACGCCAAAAACACGCGACGGCTCGCGAGGACGCTCGCCCCACCAAAAATACAAATTGTTCACACCTAAATCAATCATTAATGGAACTCGGCGCACTCGTTTGCACACCGCGCAATCCGCAATGCCTGATTTGTCCGGTGAAAAACCTCTGCGTCGCGTTCAAGGAAAGCCGCTTGGAAGAATTGCCAAATCTTGGCAAACGAGAACCGGCAACAGCGCGAACGTTTTTTGCCTTTGTCATTGAGCGCGACGGAAAATTTCTCGTTCAGCAGCGTCCGATTGGAATTGTGAACGCGCATTTGTGGGAGTTTCCGAATTTTGAAACCAATGGCGGAAAAAAAGCTGCGAAGGAAATCTTTGATTCAGCTTTCGATTTCAAGACGACAACATTTCAGCCGCTTCGCACCATTAAACATTCCATCACGCGTTACCGCATGACACTCGAAGCGTTTCTTGTAAATCTCGGAGGGACGAGTTCAACGAGTCCCCATTCAAAAAAATTGCGGTCGGGGACTCGTGGAACTTGTCCCTCCGAAAATGGAATTTGGAAAACTTCGGCACAGATGCGGCAACTGGCCTTCACCGCCGCGCACAAAAAACTCGCCAGTCTCGCCGCAAAAAGTATCCTGTCAGGCCGATGATTTACTTCGATTACAACGCGACCGCGCCCGTGATGCGCGAGGCGCGCGAAGCCTGGCTCAACGTCACCGAGAAGATCGGCGGCAATCCGTCGTCCATGCACCAGGCCGGCACACGCGCGAGCAACGCGCTCGTGGAGGCGCGCGAAAAACTTGCGGCATTTCTCGGATGTCATCCACTCGACATCATTTGGACGAGCGGCGCGACGGAGGCCAACAACATGGTCACGCACCATTTTTCCAAAACACTCGGCGAAAAAGATGAAATTTGGATTTCCGCCATCGAACATCCGTGCGTTCACGATTCGGCAAAATTTTATTTCGGCAAGCGCGCGAAATTGATTCCCGTCACGCGCGACGGCGTGGTGGACATGGATTGGATCACGAGTGAAATGGCCGATGCGCGTCCGGGCTTGATTGGCGTGATGGCGGCAAATAATGAAACCGGCGTGATTCAGCCGTGGCGCGAAATTTACGCAATCTGCAAAGCTTACGAAGTTCCATTTTTCACCGACGCGGTGCAGTTCATCGGCAAGATGCCGTTGAAAGGATTGGGCGAAATTGATTACGTCAGCGGCGCGGCGCACAAATTCGGCGGGCCGCGCGGCGTGGGCTTTTTGAAAATCCCGCATAAAAGCAAAATCACGCCGTTGCTTTATGGCGGCAAGCAGGAAGGCGGGCGGCGCGCGGGAACGGAAAACGTCGCCATCATCGCCGCGATGATGGCCGCGCTTGAAGTGCGCGAAAAACAGATTTTGCAAAGCCTGCATTTGTTGCGCGGCGTGTGGCGCGATAATTTTGAGCGGCAACTTTTGCACGCGTTGCCTGGCACGAGCATTCTCGGCGCGAATGTGCCGCGCTTGTGGAACACGGTTTCCGCGCTGATGCCCGACGGCGACCGCAAACACGAGTGGGTCGTGCGCTTGGACAAAATCGGTTTCGCCGTTTCGACGGGTTCAGCCTGCACGACCGGCAAGGAAGAGCCGTCGCACGTGCTCGCCGCGATGGGCGTCAAGCCCGCGCAAGCCGTGCGCGTCGTGCGTTTCAGCGGCGGCTGGGAAACGACCGAGGCGGATTGGGATGCGCTGCTCAAAGGCGTCTCCAAAGTTCACGCGGAAATGCACCACGGAAAAACGCACGCCACGGCTTGAACAATTCCGCAGCGTCTCGTGTCCAATTTTGGTTGATCGAATTCCAACCCAGAAAAATTATGATGACACGACGCCAAGCCATTAAAACCACGGCGCTCGCCAGCGCCGCATTTGCAACCCTGCCCGGCGCAAACGCCAAAGACCTGATGATGGACTTGATTAGCACGACACCGGAACCCTTCACGCTGCCGCTATTGCCTTACGCTTACGATGCGTTGGAACCGTTCATTGACGCGGAAACGATGCACATTCACCACGACAAGCATCACGCGGCTTATGTCGCGAATTTGAACAAGGCTTTT
>CAXUBD010000310.1:0-2595 GCA_964249225.1 uncultured Verrucomicrobiota bacterium
ACGGATGAAGGTTTGTTCCGCGCGATTTGTCCGCAACGACGCGACTATCCCCGCTTCCAAAAGTTTTTTATTCAACGCCACCAAATCTTTTCCGACTTGAAAAAATGAAACGATGCCGCCGGCATTTTCAGTTTTTGCATCGGCATTGAGAACCGTAAAACCTTTTTTCTGCAATGCGGGCACGAGCCACGCGCGTTTGCGGAGCAGTTCGGCGGCGATGTTTTCAACGCCGATTTCCAGCGCAAGTTCCATTGATGCAATCATGCCGACGAGGCCGACGAGATTCTGCGTGCCGGCCTCGTATTTTTTTGCGCCGCTCTGGAAAACGATTTGTTCCTGTGCGACAAAATTAGGCGAACGCACGTTGTGCCAGCCGTAAATCGGCGGGTTTAATTTTTCCTGCAACTCTTTTTTGACGTAAAAAATTCCCGCGCCGCACGGGCCGAGCAGCCATTTGTGCGCGTCGGCGGCAAGAAAATCCACGTGTTCGACCGTTGTTGGAA
Source organism: uncultured Verrucomicrobiota bacterium (assembly GCA_964249225.1). Taxonomy (GTDB): domain Bacteria; phylum Verrucomicrobiota; class Verrucomicrobiia; order Limisphaerales; family UBA11358; genus UBA11358. The sequence goes on from CAXUBD010000310.1 coordinate 504, forward strand.
ATGCGCCGAGCGTTTGGATCGCGTCGAGGCAAAATAAAATTCCACGTTCGCGCAGATATTTTCCGATCTTTTCAATTTCAATCCGGAAGCCGCTGATAAAATGACACGACGCGAGCGCGACGAGCCGCGTGTTTTCGTCCACCTGTCCCATCACGTCCACCGTGCGGATCGCGCCGAGGCCGCGTGTATTGAGCAGGCGCACCTCGACACCGCGCGCGGCGAGTGCCATCCACGGATAAACATTCGACGGATAATCGTCGTGGTAAATCAAAATGTTGTCGCCCTTGCGAAATTTCAAACCGGCGGCGACAAAACTCAAGCCGAGCGAAGTCGGGCCGACGAGCGCGATTTCGTCGGACTGACAATTCAACAATTGCGCCGCGAGTTTGCGCGCGTCGTCCAAACGATGAAGCATGAACGCTTCCTGATCGCCGAGCGTTCCCTGGCGCGCGCATTCGGCAATCGCGTCGGCCACGCGGCGCGGCAGCGGGCAGACGCCGGCGTGGGCGAGAAAAATTTTTTCGCGCGTGACAGGAAATTCATGGCGGCGCAATTCTTCGTTGGTCAGGATTTCATTCAGCGTCATGGAGAATTAGAAATGGCTCATGTCATTGACCTGTTGAAAATAGCCGGTGTAGAAAGTAACGACCTTGTAGGCGATGATTCCGGCGACGATGAAATAAATCAGTCGCGGCAGCCATTGCGCGAAGGCGTGGAGCTTGCGCGTGCCTTCTTCCTGATAATGCGCGTAAAGGCGTTTCAACGTTTCGTCCAGCTTGCCGCTGACTTCGCCGCTGGCGTAAAGATTGGCGAACATTTCTGGAAATTCGCGGCGCTCGCGCAAGACTTCGGCGGGCGTCCGGCCGGCGACGACTTCCGGTTTCCAATTTTCCACCGCGCGCCGCAGCGCGGGCGAGCCGCTCGATGCCGCCGCCAAATCCCACGCTTCAATGATGTTCACGCCCGCGCTCAAGAGTGCTTCCAAAGCGGCGGCGAGCCGCGCCAGCGCGAGAAAACGCCGCGCGGTTCCGAGAATGGGAATTGGCCGGACCAAAGATTCGATGAGCGCGCGCCATTTTTCACCGTGCTTGCTTTGCGTGGCGTAAATCAAAAAAAACGTGACGAGATAAAGTGGCGAGAGAATGAGCGCGGCTTTTGCAAAAAGAAAAATCAGACTGGCGTTGAATTGCGACGCGGCGAACGGCAGCACGATTAGAAAGACGAGCGCCGCGAAGTGAATGAGTCCGACGGGATACATGAGCTGCGAAATCACCTGCTTCGCGAGGCGGGCGCGGTCGTTATAATATTCGGCGAGCAGACGAAAGGAAGCGTCGAGGCGTCCGCTGCGTTCGCCGGCTTCAATCAATGCAATGTCAAATTCCGGCAGCCACGAGCCGAGTTTTTGCAACGACTCGCTTAAGGTCAGGCCTTGGTTGAGATGGTTCAGCAAATTTCCGAGCGGTTCGCGAAATGAACGTCCAGGTGGATTGCGTTTGATTTGTTCGAGCGCGGGCAGGACGCCGATGCCGGCGGAGGTGAGCTGCGCGAGTTGATGATACAATTCAGCGCGCTGGGTTAACTGGCCGGGCGTGATGAGAAACGACATAACGCCCCGGCCGGACTCAAACCGCGACGCGGTCGAGGCTGGCCTTAAGGTCGCGCTTGCTTTTTGCGCCGACCATTTGTTCGGCCACCTGGCCTTTGTTGAACAGAAGCAAAGTGGGAATGGCGCGAATGCCGTATTGCGTGGCGAGCGACTGTTGCTCATCAATGTTGACCTTGCCGATTTTCACCTTGCCCTGATATTCGTCGGCCAGTTCGTCGAGCAACGGCGCGATCATCTTGCACGGGCCGCACCATTCCGCCCAGAAATCCACGAGCACGGGCGTGGAGGATTGTGAGACTTGCTGCGCAAAATTATCCTGCGTGAGGGTGACAATCAATGGAGAGGCCATGGTTCAAAAAGAATTGTTTTGGCGGAAACTGATTCAATAGGCGGTGGGAATTCCCAACCATAAATAAAGCACGCTGCCGACGGCAAACAACGCCGCGATCATCGCCGCGATCGCCAAAATTTTGTCCAGTCCGCTGA
>CAXUBD010000311.1:0-2592 GCA_964249225.1 uncultured Verrucomicrobiota bacterium
GGATTTTCTTTTTTGCACCGGCGAATTCGCGTATCGGAGCATGAACGACCAGCCGCAGGTCATTCTGCTGGACATCAATCTCCCGAAAATTGACGGGCTGGAAGTGTTGCGGCGGATCAAGGCGGACGCACGGACGCGCGCCATTCCGGTCGTCGTGCTGACTTCATCAAAGGAAGACGCCAACATTGCCACCTGCAAACGCCTCGGTGCGCAGACGTTCATCGCGAAGCCGGTAGATTTCGATAATTTCAGCGCGGCGACGTTGCAATTGAGCCTGCAATGGGCGCTGTTGAAACCGGCGGTGCTGCTGGGCGCGTGAGCCGCGCGCTGATTTTTCTTGAAATGATTAATTGAGTCGGCTTTTATTTCCGCTTTCGAGTGACTTGAAAAGACACGTATTGCCGACAGCGAGGGTTTGGCATCGTCCCTGCATAGGTAGTTGGATGCTATATATTTTAAGGCAGAATAAATTTCGGATTTTTTCCATCGCATTGGCGCTGTTAGTTCTTGATTGCGCCAAGGGTGCGAGCGTTTCCCTGGGCTGGGGCGACAGTTCTGACACGAATGTCGTTGCTTACAACATCTACTACGGTACGGCGAGCGGCGATTACACCACTGAAGTCAGCGTGGGCAACGTATCGAACGTCACGATTTCAAATCTGACGGCGGGGGCGACTTACTATTTCGCCGCCACAGCGGTGGATGCGAGCGGGAACGAAAGTGGTTTTTCCGATGAGACGGCCTACATCGTGCCCGGCACGTTGGCGTTGAGTACTGGCTTAAAGCCCGGCGATCTCATGAAGATAAATTTTCCCGTCGCGCCGGAACATTGGTATGAAGTGCAGGCTTCGGTGGACTTGAAAGCTTGGAGCACGATTTATCAGACTGATGTGGCCTCCTCAAACGGCGTAGTGCAATTTTCCGATCCGAACACCGCCTCGTTTCCGTCACGTTTCTACCGCCTGGTGCTGCATTGATGGGATGGCGGCGCGGAATTTGATTTCCGTCGCCGTCAATTTTCCAGCGCCAGTCGCTTGTCAAACGCCGGTTGCTCCATTATTGTCCAGCCATGTCGTTGAAGAAATATTCCGCCGGACTCGCTTTGATCTTCTGCGCCGCGACCCTCGCGTCCGCCGACACGATCCAGCTCAAGGATAAAGCCGCCCTCACCGGCAAAATCCTCGCCGAAAAATCCGACGCGGTCGTCGTGGACGTCGGTTACACCGTGCTCGTCGTGCCGCGCAATTCGATCACCAAAATTTCCAAGGCGAGCGAGATTTTGTCGCCCGCCGCTTCCATCACCAGTCCGCTGCTCAATCTCGCGCCGCAATTTTATTATGCGAACCTGCTTGCCTCGCCCGCGCGCGACGTGAGTTCGCTCGTCAAGCAGATTGGCGAAGCCGTCGTCCAGGTCCGCACGCCCGAAGGTCTCGGTTCGGGATTTTTCATCAATGCCGACGGTTATCTCATCACGAATTTTCACGTCATCGAAGGCGAGACGGAAATTTCCGTGGAAGTCTATCACCAGCTCAACGGCCAGCTTGACCGCGAAACCTACAAACAGGTCAAGATCATCGCCATCAATAAATTTCACGATCTTTCGCTGTTGCACATCGAAGACGCAAATGCGCCGAAGTTCAAATACGTCACGCTCGGAAATTCAGAGACGTTGAACGTGGGCGATTCCGTTTTCGCCGTCGGCAGTCCGCTCGGTCTTGACCGCACCGTGACGCAAGGGATTTTGAGCACCAAGACGCGCCAGCTGGAAGGCGAACTTTATTTGCAGACCAGCACGCAGATCAATCCCGGCAACAGCGGCGGCCCGCTCTTCAACCTCGCCGGCGAAGTCGTGGGCGTGACGAACATGAAAATCACCTTCGGCGAAGGCCTTGGTTTTGCGATTCCGGTGGAGCTGGTGAAAAATTTTCTCGACCACCGCGACGCCTTCGCCTACGCCGCCGACAACCCGAACAATCCGTATCGCTACCTCAATCCGCCCAGCCGCACGAAGTTGAAAGTGGACGGGGAATAAATTTCCGGCGAAATTATAATGGACGGCAAAAAGCTTTCTGGTTTAATCAACGCATCCAGCGCGGATAAAAAACTGATGAAAAAACTTTTGGCCGTCTTGATTTTTGGTTTTGCCGCCGCGTTTAATTCTTTCTCCGCGCCGACAAACCAGCCGCCAGTTTCGGAAGAGCAGGTGCGAAGTATGGTTGAAGGAGTTCAAAAGGCCGTGAGCAAAGGTCAGGAACAAGTTTTTGATATTAGCTACGAATCGGTCACAAATAAACTGTTGGAATTAAAGCCTAATCCAGCGGCAAACGGCTGGTCAATCCCAGGACATGAAGTTACGTCAGGACAATTTTATCTTTGCATTCCAGAAGGACCACAAAGTGATGTCACCGAGAAAGACACCTCAATTCTTGTTACAAGAATTGGGGCGAACAGCACGCGTGTTCAAATGAAAACCATCCACATGGGAATCATTTTCAACAGCCGCGACCGTCAGATTGAAAAACAACGATTGAACGAGCTGTCACAATTGCTTTCAAACAAAAATTAGCCCAGACTAGCAACATTCGTTGAAAT
>CAXUBD010000312.1:0-2561 GCA_964249225.1 uncultured Verrucomicrobiota bacterium
GTCCCACCCTGTACGAGCTGATGGAAAAGTTGAAGATCACCAAGGAATAAAAAAACTGCCGTCAACTTTTGCAGCGCGACGGACTTCAGAATAATCGCCGGCTATTTTGTGAGCCAGTTGATTTTGATTTCCTTTTCCACAGATTTGAATTCGTGGTCTACCGTCACGAGTTCGGCTTTTTTATTTTTTGCAAGCGCGGCGGCAAAGGCGTCGGCCAGCCCCAACTTGTGCGAATTTTTCAAAAGCGCGGCAGCTTCGTCGAGTTCGCGGTCAACCGGCACGGCTTCCAATGGCGTCGTGCGTTCAAACTGGCGCGCGGTTTCCAAACCGGATTTGCCGCGCTTGCGTTCTATTTTGTAAAGCACTTCCGCCCAGTTCACCGCCGAAATGAACACGGGCCGGTCGGCTTCGGAGGCGGCATGAAACAGGTGTTCCATTTTTTCCGCGCCCGGCTCGTCCAAGAACAGCGTCAGCAGCGCGGACGCGTCCAGCACGGTGGTTTTCATTCGCGGTCTTCCTTTTCCTTTTCGGCACGCCGTTCTTCCAGAAGTTCCTGCACGACGGATTTCTCGCCGGGCTTCTGCTTGAAGATGCCGCGAAAGCTGCTGATGTATTCGCGCGTGACGGGCTGGAAGATGATGCGTTCGCCCTCTTCCACGAAGTTGATGCGCGTGCCGGGCTTGATGCCAAACCGGCGGCGGATGCTCGAAGGAACGACCAACTGGCCTTTGGAGGTAACGTAAGCGGCATTCATAATTATTTCATCTTTCTGCGGAAAGTCTGCCATGAGTTTAAATGTAAGGCAATAATTATTTGTAAGACTTATTTACAGCGCGTTTTTTACACCTTCAGCGTGTCGAATTAGCGCAAGGCTCGTTGCGTTACAACTTCAAATCCTTGTCCGTCACCGCGCCTTCCGACGCGCTCGTGACGTGCGCGGCGTATTTCGCCAGCGCGCCGCGCGTGTAGCGGGGCGCGGGTTTCTTCCACGACTTGCGGCGGGCGTTCAGTTCTTTGCCGGTGACTTCGAGCGTCAGTTCGCGTTTCTCGGCGTCAATCGTGATGGCGTCGCCGTTCTTCACGAACGCGAGCGGCCCGCCGGCGTAGGCTTCCGGCGTGATGTGCCCGACGACGAAGCCGTGGCTGCCGCCGGAAAACCGTCCGTCGGTGATGAGCGCCACGTCCTTGCCGAGTCCCTTGCCCATGATGGCGGACGTGGGCGAAAGCATCTCGCGCATCCCCGGCCCGCCGCGCGGCCCTTCGTAGCGGATGACGATGACGTCGCCCTTCACGATCGTGCCGTCGAGGATCGCGGCCATCGCGGCTTCCTCGGAATTGTAAACGCGCGCGCGGCCGGTGAATCGCAATCCTTCCTTGCCGGAAATTTTTCCGACCGCGCCTTCGGGGGCGAAGCTGCCGTGCCAACGTGGTTCAACTTGGGAAAAACTTTTCAAATTAAATTCGTCGAATCAATTCGTGGAATAATTCTCCGCGAACTTGGCGAATCAATCAATCCCAATGCCGTGCGTTCAAACCAACTTGGCGCAACGGGTTCAACGTCCGGCCTCGATGAAAATGAATTTGCCGCTCCTGCAAACCAGCTTGGCGAACCTGCCATCCAATTTAATCCAACTGCCAGCGTCCATGACCCAACTGCCAACTCGTCTGGCCTGTCTGCCGGTTCAAATGGCACGTCTGGCGACAGACTTGGCCTGACTGCCGACTCATTTGCTCCATCTGCCAGCTTCCATGACCCATCTTCCGGCTTCTCTGGCCTGTCGTGCTGTTCAATTATCTACACTTCCGGCTCATTTGGCGTATCTGCCGACAGACTTGGCGTGTCTGCCGAGTCATTTGGCTTCGCTGAAACCTCATATTTTCAAGATTTTTCACTATTTTTGAACATTTTGCCAGTTTCCACCGCTCTAATACTCGAACCCCGTTAGAAAGGCATAAAATATATGAACACCAAACAGCTAAACAAGCTCACCATGTATCTGGCCGTCGAGGGAATCTGCGATGGCACTCCGGCCGCTTGGCAGACGCTTCAAGCGTTTTCCGATGCTTACACGGACTTCAAAAGCCACGTCACCAACATCCAGACATTTGCCCAAAGTCAGACGCAGGACACCAGCGGCATCGCGCAGGACAAGCAAGCCGCGCGACAGGCCATGTGCGCGCTCGCGCTGCCGATTGCCAATGCCGTTCACGCCTACGCCGTGAAAACCAAGAACAACACCCTCGCCGCATCCGTGGATTTTTCCATGAGCGATTTGATGGGCGGACGCGACGTGACCTCGCGCGACAACTGCCAGAACATTTACAACACGGCGAACACGAACATTGCGAACCTCGCCAATTACGGCGTGACCGCCGCCAAGCTGACCGCGCTGACCAATGCGATTGCCGCCTATAACCTGCTCATCAGCAAACCGCGCGACACCCGCGCCGCCGGAAAAACCATCACCACAAATCTTCAGGCCGAGTTCGATGCCGCCGATGAAGACTTGACCGTCATGGACGACCTCACCGGCCAGATCACCAATGCGACCTTCGTGAGC
>CAXUBD010000313.1:0-2537 GCA_964249225.1 uncultured Verrucomicrobiota bacterium
CCGCACGAACGCGTTATTCCGCGCTTCGATTTGATCATCCTCGATCCGCCGTCGTTCACGCGCAACCGTGCGTCCGTGCCGGACGCGTTGCGCGGCTACAAGGAAATTCATCTGCGCGCGCTGAAACTTTTGAAATCCGGCGGCACGCTCGCGACGTTTTGCTGTTCGCATCATGTCAGCGCGGATTTGTTTTTGGACTCGCTGCTTTCGGCCGCGTATGACACGCGGAAAATTTTGCGCCGCGTGGCGACTTACGCGCAATCGCCCGACCATCCGGTCATCCCGATGATTCCAGAGACGGAATATTTGAAGGGTTTCGCGTTTGAGGTCGTGCGCTAGGTATAATCGAAAATTGCCGGCGGCACGTGGCATATTTTCCACGCGCGAAACTTCACTGGGCACTTGAATTTTTAACCCGCAACAATTCCCGCTGCCAGTTCATCAATTCCGGCGCGTGTTTTTCCCAGTCACGCGCGAGATCGCCGAGCGTAGCCTTGGGGGCGATGAGCGTGGGATCAATGCCGAGGGCGTGCGCGTGGGCGTTGCGGATTTTTTCCAGTTCGCGATGGCGGTGGAATTCCGCGTCGGTGGGGCGATGCAGTTTTTGCCGGATGATTTGAGGATATGTTTCGGCGGACAATGCGCGGGCGAATTGGATGATTTCGATCAAACTGTCGCGGCGCCGCGGCGACATTCGGGGCGGCAAGAGATTTTCCGCGGATTCATTGGCCGCCACGGCGTAGGCGATATCGGCCAATTTTTCATGCTGGAGGATGAAAAACGGCGGACGGTTGGCGCGGAGCGCTTCGCGTTCGCGCCAGTGCCAGAGTTCGCGCAAAATGGAAAGGGCAGGGCGGCTCAAGCCGGAACTGCCTTTGACGCGCCAGACGGAATCCGCGTCCACGATTTGCGTCCGCGAACAATCGGCGATCAAGCGCGCGCAGGATTCCTGGTGCCAGCCGAGGCGTTTTTTATTTTCCAGTTCGGATTTTAATTTGTCGGCGAGCGGCTTTAAATAATGCGTGTCGTTGCGCGCGTAAATTTCCATTCTTTCCGTCAGCGGCCGACGCGCCCAGTCGGCTTTCTGCGAACCTTTGTCCAGCTTCACGCCGAGAAAATTTTCAACGAGATTGCTCAAGCCGAATTGCCGTTCGCCCAAGAGCCGCGCGGCGAGCATCGTGTCAAAAATGGCGCTCGGCACGAATTCGTGGTGTTTGCGCAGCAGCCGCAAATCGTAATCCGCCGCGTGAAAAATCAGCTCGCGGCCGTTGAACGCCTCGAAGAGCGGATCGAGATTCATTTGCGCGAGCGGGTCAACCAGTTCGTCGCCGTCGGCGGTGCTGATCTGGATGAGGCAGACTTTTTCCGGATAGGCGTACAGGCTGTCCGCCTCGGTGTCGAGCGCGAGCCAACGGGCGGCGCGCAGCTTCGGCAACAACGCGGCTAGTTTTTCGTCAGTGTCAGTCAATTCATTATTTTTAACCACAAAGACACGCCGGCACAAACTTTTTGAAATTGTCTTTATTGATTGGTCGTCTAAATTTTTGGCATGAATCTCGCCATCGCCTTTGCCAATTGCGCGGAAAAACACGCGAAAAAAACCGCCGTTTTTTTTGGCGAACAGGACATTTCCTACGCGGAACTTCGCGCGCAATCGCAAAAAATTGCCGCGCATTTGCAAAATGAATCCGGCGTGAAGCCCGGCGACCGGGTCGCGATGTGGCTGAAGAACCGTCCGGAATTTGTGGCATGTGTTTTTGGCATTCTGCAAACGGGCGCGGTCGTGGTGCCCATCAATAATTTCCTCAAACCCGCCGAAGTCGGTTACATTTTGAACGATGCGGGCATTGACGTTTTGATTTCGGACACGGAATTGAGCGCGCATTTTTCAGAATTGTCCGCCGCGCGCCCACAATTAAAAATTCTCCAGGTCGAAGAATTTGCCGCGCTCGCGCCGTCCGATTCACGATTCACGATTCACGATTCACGCACCGAAAAAGATCTGGCCGTCATCATCTACACGAGCGGCACGACGGGCAGACCGAAGGGCGCGATGCTCTCGCACGGCAATCTTCTGCACAACGTCGAGAGCTGCCGCCTCGTGCTGGCGATGGTCGCGGACGACTGCTTCGCGGTGATCCTGCCGATGTTCCACACTTACATGATGACGGTCGGAATTTTTTTGCCGTTCACCGTCGGCGGTTCGATCGTGCTGGTGAAATCGCTGCATCCGCCGCGCGCGATGTTTCAGGAAATTTTTTCACGCCACGCGACGATTGTGCCCGCCGTGCCGACTTTTTATCGCATGATGCTGGCGGCGCAATTGCCGTCGCCGCTTCCGCTGCGGATTTTCATCAGCGGCTCCGCGCCGTTGCCGATGCAGACGTTGAAGGAATTCGAGGAAAAATTCAAAGTGCCGCTGATCGAAGGCTACGGATTGAGCGAGGCGAGTCCGGTCGTTTCCAAAAATCCGCTACGGGGCGTGCGCAAGACCGGTTCGATTGGTTTGCCGATTCCGAACGTCGAGATGAGCGTGC
>CAXUBD010000314.1:0-1062 GCA_964249225.1 uncultured Verrucomicrobiota bacterium
TCTTGCATCATCTGTTTGACGCATCGTGGTCGGTTCCCGTCCGGCGCATTTACGAACAACTCGGCGGGCTGTTGCGCCACATGGTCTGGCTTTGGATTCCCATCGGAATTTTGGCGCCGACCCAGCTTTACGAATGGATGCGCGGCATCCGCGATGGTCATCCTGACCTTGCGACCATCGCGAAACATCCGCTGTTCACGTTCCCCGGCTTTTACATCACTTCGATCGCCTGCCTGCTCGTGTGGTGGGGGCTTTCATCGCTGTTGTTGAAAACATCGCTCGAACAGGACCGCACTGGCTCGGTCGAATGCACGCGCAAGTTGCGCAAATATTCCGCGATCGGCGTCTTCCTCGCCGGCTTCAGTCTGACGATGGGCGCGGTCATGTGGGTGAAGGCGCTGCAGCACGAATGGTTCTCCACCATGTATGGCGTTTATTATTTCGCCGGCAGCATGTGGACGACCCTGGCGACGGTCTACGTCATCACGCTGTTGCTCAAGCGCCAGGGGCCGCTCAAGGAATTCGTCCACGAAAAAACGTTTTATTTCATCGGCTCGATATTGTTCGCGTTCACGGTTTTTTACGCCTACGTGACTTTCGCCCAATATTTCATCATCTGGAACGCGAACGTGCCCGAGGAAACGTTCTGGTATGTGCTCCGCGAAAAAGGCACCTGGTGGGACATCGGCCAGATCATGATCTTCGGCCATTTCTTCCTGCCGTTCCTGTTGCTTTTGCGCATTGATTTCAAACTCAAGCTCGCCGTCATGGCTCCGCTGTTCCTGTGGGCCTGGTTGATGCATTTCCTGGACATGAGTTTCAACATCGGCCCGGTGGTGCATCCGAACGGTTACTATCTCCATTGGATGGACCTCGCCTGCATGGCGTTCATCGGCGGCGTGTTGTCGAAGTTTTTCATCGCCAACTTATACGCGCATCCCATCCTGCCGCAAAAAGACCCGCGCTTCGCGGAATCGCAGGACATTTACGTTCCGCCGGTGGTTGATGCGGATGCCGGCCGCGATCAATTCGTTGATGCCGCCACTTCGCGCGGCACCAATC
>CAXUBD010000314.1:1072-2079 GCA_964249225.1 uncultured Verrucomicrobiota bacterium
GGAGGCGTTCATTGAATTCGCACGACGAAAATCCGCCTGAGAAAAAATTCTGCTCGCGCTGCGCTGCCATCGCCGCGTATTCGACCGCGGTCATCGGCGCATTTCTCATCATGGCCGGATTGGTCTGGGTGATGATCCACTACACCCGTCCCGCGCCGCTCGGTGAAGACCGCGCCGCCGTCCGCCGCAAAGCGCTGGTTGAATTGCGCGCGAGCAATGCCGACGTTTTGGACAACCCGAATTACGCCTGGCAGGACGCCGGCAAAGGCGTCGTCCGCATGCCGATCAAGCAGGCCGTGGAACTTTCGCTCAAGCTTTGGCAAAACCCGGTGTCCGCGCGGTCCAATCTCATCGCCCGGGTTGAAAAGGCAACGGCTGTGCCGCCGCCTCAGCAACTTGAGTGACGCGGCGCAGCAGTGCTCATGAGCGCAATCTCCTCCACAGCGCAGCCGAATTCCAGCGGCGACTCCGCAGCCGTTCCGCCGGTGCCGCCGGCTGAAATAAATGCCTCCTGCCGCGCGCCGATCCTTTATCTCTTTGTCGCTGCGCTCGGCTGGCTGTTGCTCAGTTCCGTTTTCGAGCTGATCGCCTCGTTGAAATTTCACGCGCCCGGTTTGCTTGCCGATTGTCCGTTTTTCACCTATGGCCGCGTCCATCCCGCGCAGATGAACGCCTTCATCTACGGTTTCGCGATGCAGGCGGGACTCGGCGTGGCCTTGTGGCTCATCGCGCATCTCGGCAAAACCCGCCTCGTGTTCGGACCGGGCGTTTTCGCCGGTGGAATTTTTTGGAATCTCGGCGTGACCCTTGGCCTCGGCGGAATTCTTTGGGGCGATTCGACCGGCTTCGAGTGGTTCGAAATGCCGCGTTACGCGCTGGTGCCGATGTTTTTCGGCTTCAGGTTGAATACGGACGCGATGATCTCGTAGCCATGCTTCAGGCCCTTGCCGGGCTTGATGTAACTCTCCTTTTTATCGGAAAAGCAGATGAGGGCCGTGTTGCTTTTC
>CAXUBD010000314.1:2089-2531 GCA_964249225.1 uncultured Verrucomicrobiota bacterium
CTGCTCATCGGCCTCGGCGGGATGCTGACGCTCAATCTCCGCCGCGAACGCGCGCTCTACATCTCCCAATGGTTTTTGCTCTCGGCGATTTTCTGGTTTCCGTGGATTGATTCGACCGCCGGAATTTTGCTCGTCGCGAAACCCGTGCGCGGCGCATTGCAAGCGGTGATTGACTGGTGGTTCATCAACAATCTCACCAACATCTGGTTCGGTTTCATCGGCCTGGCCACGGCATTTTATTTCATCCCTAAAGTCGCGAAGCGCGAATTGCACAGTCATTACCTCGGCGTTTTCGTTTTCTGGACGCTGGCATTTTTTGGCTCGTGCGGCGGCATTCCCATCGGCGCGCCGCTGCCTGCCTGGCTGCCCGCCGCGAGCACGATGGGCGCCGTGCTGACGATTATTCCCGTCATTGCCGTGGCCATCATGGTCGTGAAAACGA
>CAXUBD010000315.1:0-2519 GCA_964249225.1 uncultured Verrucomicrobiota bacterium
ATCCGTCTGCGGATTCCATGGAATCTTTATCCCGCCGTCCGCATAGGTGATTTGTTGGAGCAAAATATACTGCGCGAAGGCGAACGCGCGGCCCGCCGCCGTCGAGCCATCCTCGAAAACCATTTCGGCAAAACCGCCGCCGGGCATCTGCACAAATTCGCCGGAGAGCGACGCCACGTTTTGCACCGCGTCGTAACTGCCGCCGCCCAGCACATAGGAAAACCGCTCCGCTTCAAAGCACAGGTAGGCTTGGGCCGACGGCTCGACAAATTTTCCATCGGCGTTGAACACGGTGTAGCCGTTGACCGTGCTTAACAGCGGATGATTGTCGTCGGAAACAAAGACCGGCGTGTCAAAGATGACGAACTGGTTGCCGTCGCCCGAATCGTCAATCTGAAAAGGCACTTGCTGCCAGAGCGCGTTGGCCGACTTGAAGGAACTGACATCGAACTGCTCCGGCTTGACCGTCGCAAAAAAATCTTCGCCCACGTTGTAGCCCTGCACAATCGCGTAGCCGTTCCCATCGGTCGGCTCGTTGGTGTCGGGCAGCATATTTCCAGTGGCCGGATTGTGCGTCACGCGGCACAGCAATCGGTCGGCGATGATGACGCTGTCCATCGGAACATAGCCGGCGTTCGTGTAAATCCCCGAAACATCCGGGCGAAACGCGCGGAACAAAAGCGTTTGAATATAAAGCGCGGCGGGCATATCCATCCGGCAACGCTGGTTGTAGAGCAGATAATCCGCGAACGGGTCGCCGTCGCCCGATATGGAATTTCTCAAATCAACATAACCCTTCACCGTGATGGCCCGCGCATACGCCGCCGCCTTGGTCCGGCCAATATATTGTTCGGGGTCGTTTGGTGTCTGGTTGAAGGCAATGCCCGTGAGCGGATCACTGGCGCGGTTGTAAATATCGTCGGCGAACAAATCCACCGTCAGAAATTGTTCCCACGCCGGATTCCAGTCAGGGGCCAGCGGCACGTTCAACTGATAAATGTTCCGCCCGCCCACGACGTTGACGCGCTGCGGATTTTCCGTCGCGGAAATTCCGATGCGCCGGTCGTCCGTTCCGGGCGGAATGGTGAAGCTGCCGTAACCTTTCCGTGACCACACCAGGCCATATTGATTCGTCGGCGAACTGATCAATGTGAACACCGTTCCCGTCTGCTCGCAAATTTCACTCAGGGCTTCGTCCAGCCGCTTGCCGCCCTCGCAATCAAAATCGTAGATCGGTCCGTTGAGTATCCCCAACGGAAACAAGCCGCCGCCGGTCAAATCGCATGTCCACGGCGAGCCGATGGTCGGGGCCTGCATGAGGTATCGCAAAATCTGCCAGGCGGGCATCGGGTCAATGGAATAAACCCATTCGCCGCGCGGCCAGTTGGCGGGAAGCAAATGTTTGTAGCGTTTGATTCCCAGCCGGTTGTCCAGTTTGTTGAACGCGCCATACACCACGTCCCATTTCAAAAAGGCGCGGTTGTCCACGAATTGCAATGTCCGCGTCTGACCTTCGCGGCTGCCGGTGTTCTGCACGTCGCTCTTGCAGTAGCCGCAAAAGTAAAGCGCGCCCATTTTGATCTCGACCAGCGCCCAGGTCGTCACCGGCGCGACGCCGATATACACAATCGTCGCCGTGCCCGGCTGCGTGCCCCACGAGAAAGTTCCCCGGAACGATTGCGAAAGAAACGTCTGCGACGTTTGCGAACCGCCGCCGCGCGGCGGGTTGCTCACGGAAATTTTTGCCGGAAGAAAGGCGTTCATGCGGCGCAGCCTCCACCGAGCGCCTCAACCGGGAACAGATTGAGATACCCGGCAATCTTCTTTTGGAACGCGCCGATTTGGGCGACGCATTCGATTTGCTCCGAATCTTTTCCGGTGGCCGAAAAATGATCGGCCACCGCCCACCATTCACCCACGGAAATCTGAAAGTCTATCAGGTCAGACGAGATGACGGGCGGCTTCGCACGGTGGCCGTCCGCCAGGACCTCGTCGCACGCCGCTTCCAGGATGTGTTTCTGCTCCCGCAGTTTTCGGATGGCCTTGCGTTCGATGAGCAACACCTGGTCGCGGCTCAAGCCAAATGACTTGCCGACTTCCGCCGCGCTTTTGACGCAAAGTTTTTTGAGCCAGTTTTCATCCAGATCGCTGGCGAGGCTGCCCTGTTCTTTTTTCCACCGCTTTTTGGCGGCGCGGGCGACCGCGATTTTGCACGGCGGACAGACGGTGAACCGTCCGGGCGGATGCTCAAACGGATCGCCGCACTTGATGCAATTGCTGGTCATTTCAATCGGCGAGGTTGCGGCGTCCGAAAATCTGATCCAGCCCTTCCAGAATATCCCCCGCGTGCTGCGTCTTTTGCTCGGCGGTGCTGCCCGCGACCGACCACAAAATTGTCCGGCCCGAACGCAGCCGGACCAGGACGCCGCTGGGTGAATCCTTCGGGCCGTCGGGTTGGTAGGTTTCAAACTCGGAAAGCCGCGCGCGCGTCCCGTCGGGGAAAACCATCACCGCCGAGT
>CAXUBD010000316.1:0-439 GCA_964249225.1 uncultured Verrucomicrobiota bacterium
TGATGCCGCGCTTGCCGACGTGAAATCTGGCCGCACGATTGCCGTGCCGGAACATTTGCGCGATTCACATTATTCGGGTGCCAAAAAACTCGGCCACGGCACCGGCTACGAATATGCGCACGACGGCAAGGAACATTTCGTCGCGCAGGATTATCTGGGCGCGGAAAAAAAATATTACGAGCCGACCGAGCAAGGCGTGGAAAAGAAAATCAAGGAACGCGTTGAAAAGTGGCGCGCGGAATTTATCAAACTGCGCGGGAAAAAATAAAATGAGCGAACCTGAACTAAAAACCGCCTTGCGCAAAATGATCCGAACGCAGCTGGAAAAAATTTCCCCGGCGGTGCGCGCC
Source organism: uncultured Verrucomicrobiota bacterium (assembly GCA_964249225.1). GTDB lineage: Bacteria > Verrucomicrobiota > Verrucomicrobiia > Limisphaerales > UBA11358 > UBA11358. The sequence continues at coordinate 351 of CAXUBD010000316.1, forward strand.
GTTGAATCCATCGAGCTTGGTGAACGGTTGAAATTGCAGATGCAAAGCGCGCGCACCATTTTGTTTTTTGCGCCGCTGCCAGATGAACT
>CAXUBD010000316.1:449-2510 GCA_964249225.1 uncultured Verrucomicrobiota bacterium
AAAAAATCAAAACACTGGCGACGGACATTGTCGCGGGAAAATTCGGCGTGCGGGAACCGGCGGCGGGTTGCGCGGAAGTCGCGTTCGACAAGTTTGATCTCGTGCTCGTGCCGGGAGTTGCCTTTGATCTGCAGGGAAACCGGCTTGGTCGCGGCCAAGGCTTTTTTGACCGCTTGCTGAAAAAAGTCAGCGGTGTGAAGTGCGGTGTCGGACATGATTTCCAACTGCTGGAAAAAATTCCGGTGGAACCGCATGATGTCCAGATGGATTTTATTTTGACGCCGGCGCGCTGCTTGAAGATCAGGAAATGAAGACTATTGGTGCTGGTAGTTCATCCCGCCCAACGCGCCGCCTTCCCAGCCTTGCGGGGTGTTCCATGGACGGACGGAAGCGTTTTCGGGATCAGTACTGGCGCAACCGGTGACACTGGCGAGGATGGCAGCCAAGGCGAGCAGCAAAAGCCAGTTTACGGCGCGTGGTTTCATTTCACGAAGCCGGATGCGCGGGGGTGACTTCGTCACCTTCGATCAATTCGCCGAGTTTCCAGCCCGGCACAAGGTTGGCTATGCTGCGGTCTTTTTGAACGCTGCGCACGATGACTTTGGCGATCAGCTTGCCGTCGCGACTGACGAGTAATTCGCCATCGGTCAACAAACCTTGATCTTCGCCGATGTTCAGGACGACAAAGTCCCATTTGGGATCCACCACCACGATCTGGCCCTTCAGGTCGGCGCGCAGGGTGACGAATTGATTCGGCCCGACGTATTTGTTGAGTTCGTTCGTCAGGCGGCCGATGGTGTGCAACAAGACCACTTTCTCGGAATTGATGGCGTCTATTTCCGCCTCCGCGTCCTTAAGATTTTTGCTGAGCGCAAGCACCTGCTCCGGCGTCAAACCGGTGTTCTTGTAAGAAGCCAGTTGATTTTGCGCGTCGTCGCGTTCCTGGGTGGTGGAAGCCAGCTTGGTGGACAAATCATCCGCGCGCCGGGTTTGGGCGGTGGCGGTGGCCACGGCCTGGTCGCGCTGGGTTTTGGTATCGGCCAGATCCGACTGGGTCTGCGTCAAATCCGCTTGGGTCTTGGCGAGCGTTTTCTTGGTGCTGGCGAGTTCGGTCTGCGCCTGTTCCTTCTGGCCGCGCTCATCATTGCGTTGGGAAATCAGCGTGGTGATTTTGTCACGCACTTGAAGAATATTCAGCGTGCCTGCGGCCAGTGCCGCGATAATGGCCAAAATCAAACTAATGCGAATCAACATGGCTTAATGTGCAGTTTTGAAAAGACTAGACCTTCCCGCCAGAGGTGTCAACGCCGGTTTGCACTTTGCAAAAAAATAATTTCGCCCATCTTTCGGCCGGATCGCAAAACGTCTGACCACTCATCAATTAAATCATGCAACTAAATCACGGTCGGCATCTGGCCTATTGCACCAACGTCCATCGCGGCGAAACCTGGCCGGAAACGTTCGCTTCACTGAAAAAATACGCGTTGGCCGTGCGCGACCGAGTCTGCCCGCACGCGCCCTTTGCGATCGGACTACGTTTGGGCCATCAAGCCGCCGTTGAACTGTCCGAACGCAAAACGCTTCTCGCATTGCAACGCTGGCTCGGAAAAAATCATTGCTACGTTTTCACCATCAACGGATTTCCATTCGGAAAATTTCACGGCGCGCAGATCAAAGAGCAAGTCTACCGCCCCGATTGGACTTCGCCGGAACGCTTGAATTATACCAATCTGCTTTTTGATCTGCTCGCGCAACTTTTGCCCGACGGGATCGAAGGCAGCGTCAGCACGTTGCCCGGTTCGTTCAAGAGCTTCATCCAAAACGACGAACAAAGAAAACTCATTCGCAAAAATATCTGGGCCTGCGTCGAACACATTTCAAGCGTCAGCCAAAAAACCAGACGCAAAATGCATCTCGGCCTCGAACCCGAACCGCTTTGTTATCTGGAAAATTCCGCCGAGACGATTTGGTTCTTCGAGCAACTGCGCGCCGAACACAAAAATGATCCGCGCCTCGCTGAATTTCTCGGCGTCAATTACGACACCTGCCATTTCGCCGTGG
>CAXUBD010000317.1:0-2490 GCA_964249225.1 uncultured Verrucomicrobiota bacterium
CAGCGCATACACGTTCGTCTTGAACGTCGAATCAAACTGTTCCGTCGTGATGTCGAGAATGGAATCGCTTGATTGCTGCTGGCCGGCGTTGTTCACCAGGATATCTAGCCCGCCCAATTCGCGCACCGCGCGCGCGACCAGTTTTTTGCAAAAATTTTCGTTGCGGATGTCGCCGGGAATCGCGACTGCCTTGCGGCCTTCCGCTTCAATCAACTGAACGACTTCCGACGCATCCGATTCCTCCGCCGGCAGATAATTGATGGCCACATCCGCGCCCTCGCGCGCGAACGCGATCGCCGCCGCGCGTCCGATGCCTGAATCGCCGCCCGTGACGAGCGCCTTGCGTCCCGCCAATTTTCCCGTGCCGCGATAACTCGTCTCGCCATGATCCGGGCGCGGCTTCATTTTGCTGGCCAGTCCCGGCGGCTTTTGAGGCTGATACGGAAACGGCGGCTTGGGATATTTATCTTTGCCGGCGGAAGGTGGCGTTGGCGATTTCATAAGGAGCAAACCATTGCAGGAAGCGCGCCATGCGGTTTCGCCCAAAAAACGGATGATCAATCACGATGCCGCTGGCAGGATGATGCAAAATTCAATTCCCGATTGCTTTATGCAGCATGTAAGCCTCTGATTTCCGTCAGGTCCGGATCAAAGTTCCGAAACCCAAGCCGCGATGGTGCCAGTCCCGAAGTTTAGGGTTATTTTCGCCAAACGCGGGGTTGTGATTGGATGTCATGGAATAAATGTTTGGGCGAATTTCGGCTCAAGAATACTCGTTTCTGAAGGCATTGAGGTGGCCGGCGAAGTGGCCGATAAAATCAAAGGTTCCAAAAATAAAAAATGCGGCGGCTTTCCCTACAAAACCGTCCTGCTCACGCTCGGTATCGGCGCGCTAGTGGTTTACGCCCTGGCCAAGGTGAACACTGCGAAAAAGAAAAGTTAAATTAACGACAAAAATTTCGCTCAACCATTCTCAACGGTTTTAGGAATGCTGAACCGGAAGGTTGCGCCCTCGCCCGGCTGGCTTTGGACGGAAATCTTGCCGCCATGGCCTTCGATGATCTGTTTGAAAATTGCCAGACCCAAACCGAAACCGGCGCGGAGCGGGTCGGCATCGGTCTCGTGCTTGTCAAAGATGGATTTCAGCCGTTCGGGCGCAATGCCGATGCCGTTGTCCTGAACCCAGCATTCCATGTCCGCCGGATTTTCTTTGGCCCCGATCTCAATGTCACCGCCGGGCGCAAACTTGATCGCGTTGCCCACGATGTTCTGCAGGGCGCGAGCCATCAAGGTGGCATCGGCATTGAGTATCAGTTGGCGCGGCACCAGGTTGCGAATTCTTATCTTCGCGGCCGCCGCGACCGGTTGCAAGTCTTGGACGAGTTGCTGGACGAGCGGCCAAAGGTCAATTTCCCGGCGGACCAGGTTTAGACCGGCGGGGGTTTTTTGGTTTCGGTCTTCCTGCAGAATGCGCTGGACCAGCTCTTCAATCCGCTGGACGTTTCGTTGCAAGCCGCGGAGCATTTCCGCCAGTTCACGCGAGTTCGGATCCAACACCTCGGAGAGCACGGTGGCGATGAGGCTGATGGCGTTCAAGGGCGTCCGCACATCGTGGGCGACGAAGGCAAGATGTTCTTCGCGTTGCCGTTGAAGTTCATTGGCCTGCTCGCGCGCAAAAACATCCACCGCCCCCGCAACGGCATCGTCAATGATGCGGTTGACCACGCGGCATTCGTCCGCCGTCAGTTGCAAGCCGGCCTGTTCCGCCACGTCCAGCACCGCACCCCGGAGAATGTTATATTCCACGACCACCTCTTTGATGTTGAAACCGGCGGCCAGCCGCTGGACGCCATGTTCGAGCGGACTCCCCAGCCCAGCCGTTCCGACCACGGCGGATTCGTTGCGGCTGGCGATCGCCGTGATCATCTCATCCAAAAATTGCGGAATGTGATCGCGCAAGGTCGAGGCATCCAAACCCGCCGCTCCCGCCAATTCACCTACCACCGCTTTCCAGCGGGACACGACGGTATCTTTTTTTTCGCGCAGCACGGCGGCCAAGGCGGCCAATTTAGGGTTCATAGGGGAAATCCAGACCCAGCATGATAAGAGGTAGGACGGGTTTTGCTACTTTTTTTTGGGGTGATTTGTCAAAGCCCGGTTTTATTTTCTTCATTTCGCGCGGAAAACTTTTAATCCTTGGGCGGGATTCAATCCGGCAGAAGGTTGGCGCCTTTTTCCTCGACGAAGCGACAAACCGGAATGCTGCGTTTGCCGATGATCAAAATCGCGAAGCCGAGCCATGAGGTCGCGGCTAGAATGAGCGCCACGGGCATCATCGTATGTGAATTGAAAATGCCGACGCTTGCGGATGCAAGGCCGGAGACACCAATTTGCAGGAAGCCCAGCATGGCGGACGCGCTGCCAATGTTGCGCTCGAACGGCACGAGCGCGAGCGCCGCCGCGTTCGGATAGGCAAGTCCGTGGCTGGAC
>CAXUBD010000318.1:0-2471 GCA_964249225.1 uncultured Verrucomicrobiota bacterium
TCGATCAAGGGAAGTTTTGAATTTTGAGTTTTAAATTTTGGATTTGAAAACGGCGCGGCCAGTTTTTTTATTTCCGCAAAAATTTCGTCGAGCGATTTTTTTTTGCCTTCGGTGAAGGCGTAAGCCGTATCGCAATAGGAGCAGCGGAGGTCGCACGCGGTGAGCCGGATGAAAATGCATGGCAGTCCGGCAAAGGTGCTTTCGCCTTGCAGGCTCAAATAGATTTCGTTGACGACGAGCGTGTCGGACACTTGGACAGTGTAGCGGTTCGGCGGCAAAAGGAAATGGCGGGCTGACGTCGCAGAGGAAACCGGTTTTGGACTTTTGCGGGAAATGAAATATGTTGCCCGGGATTTTTTAACGACATCAGAACATGAGCCGCCCATCGAAACGAACCGTCGCGCTGATTTTGGTTTCACTTGCTTTTTTTTGCGCGGCGGTCCGCGCGCAAAATCTCGACGTGATCGGAGTGACGCTGTTGCAGGCCGTCACGACGAATCTCAACGGTGCGGGCATCCGCGTGGCGCAACCGGAGGCCTCCCTGACCGTTGACCTCACGAGTTGGGAAGTGGATCCGGCAGCGGTCGGCCAGCCGGCCGGCCTTTTCAGTTACACGTCCGCCGCAGGTTCGGCCAATGTTTATCCCAACACGATCGGGACCAATTCCTGGCACGCGCAAAATGTGGGCACGAATTTTTACCGCATCCCCGGCGGCGCGGCCACCAACCTCGCGCACGTGGATAATTTTGAAGCGAATTATTTTTACTCGAATTTTATTTCGGCATCGTCCCAACCAAATCTCAACGATCCAGTCGTGAACCAAAGTTTCTCCTTTGGCAATGAACCGAGCGACGTTCCGGTCAGCGAACAGCAGACACTGGATTCGCAATATGACAATTATGCGGCGCAATACAGCACGCTCTTCGTCTCCGCCGCCAACAATGCGGGCAACAACATCACGGTCTGTGCGCCGGGAACGGCATATAATTGCATCAGTGTCGGCGCCTACGCCAATGGCACATATTACAACAGCATCGGTCCCACGCTCGACAACGGCCGCGCCAAGCCGGACATCACCGCGCCGTCCACCGTCACCAGTTTTTCCACGCCCTACGTCGCGGGCGTGGCGGCGTTGCTCTTGCAGGCGGGACTGCGCGGCGATGGCGGCGGCGACACGAATTCTCCCGCTGACATTCGCACCATGAAAGCGCTGCTGCTCAACGGCGCGATCAAGCCCGCCGATTGGACGAACAACAGTCCTTCGCCGTTCGACGTACGTTACGGCGCGGGCGTCGTGAATATTTTCAATTCTTACGAACAACTTGCCGGCGGCAAACACGGCTACATTGCATCCACCAGCGTTGCCACCGGCGGCGCGCATCCGCCCACGGGCGCGACGGGCACGGTCAGCGTATTGAGCGGTTGGGATTTCAACACTAATTCCAGCAGCATTTTCAATGACGGCGTGAACCATTATTACTTCAACGTCACCAACGGTGCGGGCAACGCCGCGTTCACCGCCACGGCGACGCTGGTTTGGAATCGGCATTATAATTCCACTTATCAAATCAATCCGATTGGCATCAACAACCTCGATCTTTATTTATACAACGCCGCCAACAGCAATCTCGTCGCCTGTAGCACGAGCCTCGTGGACAATGTCGAACATCTCTGGCTGCCGCAATTGCCGCCGGGCCGCTATGATCTGCAGGTTTTGAAAAAAGGCGGTTTCAACACCGTCAGCGATTCCGAACCTTACGCGCTGGCGTGGGAATTTTTCTCGCTGCCGTTGAGCGTGGCGCAGACTGGAGGAAATGTCGCGCTTTCGTGGCCGATTTATCCGACGGGTTTCACCGTCGAATCCACGACCAATTTGGTTCCGCCAGCCGTCTGGAGCGCGAGCGGCATTCCGTCGCCAATTGTGACAAACAATCAAAATTATATTTTGCTCGATGCGACCAGCGCGAACCAATTCTTTCGCCTGCGCCGGCCTTAAAAATTCCGCAGCGCAAAATGTTTTCCGATTTTGTAGCTGTTTGAGATTGCCGCCGTGACAAATTGCTTCCCGATTTCAACTGCGTGGGGCAAACCGTGGCCGAGCGCGAGCGCGGCGCAAATGGCGGCGGAATAAGTGCAGCCCGTGCCGTGCGTGCGGATGCCTTTGACGAATGGCGCGGATAAAAGCAGTTCAATTTTTCCGTCAAAAAAAATATCGGCGGCCTCGGCGGATTTTTTTAAATGACCACCTTTGACCAAAATCGCGCAGCCGAAGCGTGAATGAATTTCGCGCGCGGCTCCGCGCATTTCTTCGACGGACGCAATTTTTTCACCAATTAAAATTTCAGCTTCGGGCAAATTCGGAGTCGCCAGCGTCGCCAACGGCAATAATTGTCCCATCAGTTTTGCAATCGCCTTTGGTTCGAGCAATCTTGCGCCGCTGGTGGAAATCATCAACGGGTCCACAATCAGCG
>CAXUBD010000319.1:0-2434 GCA_964249225.1 uncultured Verrucomicrobiota bacterium
AAGCAAATTCAATCGCGCCAGCCATTGCTCGACGCTGTGATCCCAATTCGGCAACGGCAAACGCCCGGAGATAATTTCATCCGCCAAAAGTTTTGCGGCGGCATCGGCGGGCGGCGGATCAATCCGTTTCGCCGCCAGCGCAAGTCCGCGAAAACGCAACAGTTCGGCGGCCAGAACTCTTTTTTGCTGCGCGTCGAACTGGACGTGCAAATCGCTTTTCAAATCGCCGGGGAAAAGTTCGCGCAGCCATTCCGTCTCAATCGCCGTCGCGAGCGAAAGAATCGTGTTCATTTCCTTGTCGCGCGATTCAATCTCGCGCACTTCCGCCGTGACGAACAGCGGGCTGTGCTGCACAACACTTTCGCGCGCGAGCACGCCGCGCCGATTATGAACAAGTTCGCAGCGCAAAGTGCCCTGATCGAGCCGTCGCGCGACGCGGTCGCTGAAACCGATCAAAATACATTTCTGCAACGCCTCGTCTTTCACTTCGCGCGGTTGCGTGTCGAGCCCTTCGTCCTTGGCGATGCGGAGAAATTGTTCCAGCAACGGCCCGACCTGCCGCGCGGTGACGGCGTGAATGCCGAGCTTGCGGCAGGCGTCGAGGCGAAACTGATTGTTCGCCGCAAAATTCCACGCGCGCATCAAAATCCAAAAATCCGACGACGCTTTTTCGCCGAACAAATCTTCGCGCGCGGATTCAACTTCCTTGCCACAATTGCGCAACAGCAAATCGCGTCCTTGTGTAAGCGCGGCGACGAGGCACGCCTGGCGCACGCAGCCAAATTCCTGCGCCGCGAGCAACATCCGCGCATAACGCGGATGCAATGGAAACGCGAGCATCTTGCGGCCGATCGCGGTGATTTTTTTGTCGTGACCAATCGCGCCCAAATCTTCGAGCAATTCCTCGGCGTGCGTGAGCGAAATTTCATCCGGCTTTTCCAGCCAGCGGAATTTCCGCAAATCATCCACGTTCGCCGCCTTCAACGTCAGCACGACTTCCGCGAGGTCGAGCCGTTTGATTTCGGACATTTCATGCGGCGCTCGTTCATCGTGTTCCGACCGCGACCAAAGCCGGACGCATTTTCCCGGTGCCGTTCGTCCCGCGCGACCGGTTCTTTGATCGGCGTTCGCCTGCGAAATTTTTTCGATCAGCAAAGTGTTGATGCCGCGATTCGAATCGTAACGCGCGATGCGCGCCAAACCGGAATCAATCACCAGCCGCACGCCGTCAATCGTGATGCTCGTCTCCGCGACGTTCGTGGCCACGACGACTTTCGGCTGTTCGTAGCGCGCGACTGCGGCGTCCTGATCGCGCGGCGGCAGCTCGCCGTGCAGCGGCAAAATGATGTAGCCTTTCGCCTCGGACGTGTGGCGGATGGCTTCGATGGTTTGGGAAATTTCAAATCCGCCGGGCATGAAAACTAGAACGTCCCCTTCCCCGCCGTCGCCGACGAAGCGGGAAAATTCTTCCGTCGCCAGTTCCCAAACTGGCGGCCCATTCGCGCCAACGCGATGTGGCAAATATTCAATCTCGACCGGAAAAGTGCGGCCTGCGGACGACAAGACGGAGCAGCGAAAATCGGAGAGACGACTTCCACGAGTTCCTGACTTGTCCGCCAAATTTTGGGACTCGTGAAACTCATCCCTCCGAACTTCAGAAAGGTATTTTTCCAATTCGCCCGCGTTCAGCGTCGCGGACATCACGGCGAGCATGAGGTCGGGACGAAATTGTTCCTGCAAATCCAACGCGCGCGCGAGCGTGATGTCGCCGTAAAGATGCCGCTCGTGAAATTCGTCGAAGATCAATGCCGCAACGCCGGGCAGTTTCGGATCGTTGATCATCTGCCGCAGCAAAACGCCTTCGGTGACAAAACGGATTTTTGTTTTCGCCGACGTGACATTTTCGAAACGGATTTGATAACCCACTTCGTCGCCAAGCTTCACGCCGAGTTCTTGCGCAACGCGCGCGGCGAGCAGCCGCGTGGCCAATCGGCGCGGCTGCAGAACGACGACTTGCCCATCGCCGAGCAAACCGTGTTTCAAAAGCATCTGCGGGACTTGCGTGGATTTGCCGGAACCGGTCGGCGCGGAAAGAATCAATCGCCGGTCCGCTTTTAACCGCGCGACGATTTCATTTTCAATTCATAAATGGGCAGCCGTTGATTCATCAAGGCGCGGATAATAGCAATTTGCGCGCGGCGGGAAAAACAATTCAGCTTTCCGGCGCGGAAAGCTGTTCCAGCTTCGCGCCTTCGCGTTGCCGGATGACGGCTTCGATGCGCGGCACATACATTTGCGTTTCGGCGGGCAGATGTTCGGCGATGCCGTCGTAGCTTTGCGTTTGGTAGCGGGTCAAAAGTTTTTGCACCGTGCCTTCGCCGCAGTTATAAGCAGCCAGCGCAAGTCGCCAGTCGTGAAAGCGGTCGAAAAGAAA
>CAXUBD010000320.1:0-2397 GCA_964249225.1 uncultured Verrucomicrobiota bacterium
AAAATAAAAAATAAAAACACCGCCGGCCCCCCCGGCGCCCCCCCCCCACCGGAAAAATTCTAATCTCGATTGACACGATGAAACCCGCCGTCGCGCGCGCCGCTTTGAAAGCGGGCGCGAGCATCGTCAATGACGTCGCGGCCAATCGCAGTGACGACGAAATGTGGGAAGTTGTCGCGGAATTTCGCGCGGGTTACATTTGCATGCACGCGCAAGGCTCGCCGCAGACAATGCAGAAAAATCCGGCTTACCAGAATGTCGTCCGCGAAGTCGGCGATTTTTTTTTGGAGCGGCTGGAAAAATTGAACGTGGCGGGCCTTTCCGCTGACCAAGTTGTGTTCGATCCCGGCATCGGCTTCGGCAAGACGCCGGAGCATAATTTGGCGTTGCTCGCGGGCCTGCGGCGTTTTAAAAAAATGCGGCGTCCGCTGCTGCTCGGCGTTTCGCGGAAATCGTTCCTCGGAAAAATTTCGGGCGCAAAGGTGAATGAACGCTTGCCAGCCTCGCTCGCGTGCGCGACTCTGGCGATTGAATCAGGCGTGCAAATCATCCGCACGCACGACGTGCGAGCAACACTTCAGGCGGTGCGGATGGCGGAAGCAATTTTATCCCGAAAAGCGAATGGCGTTTGACCTCGAAAACGGCTGGCGGCCCGCGGTGGAAATTTTGATCCTCGCGGTGCTGATCTATTACGCCTTCCGCTTCGTGCGCGGGACGCGCGGCTGGCCGGTCGTCATCGGCTTCGTCGTCATTTTGCTGGCGCTGGCGCTGGTCACGACGGCCCTGGATCTGAAGGTGCTGCGCTGGATGCTCGGCAGCGCGTCCATGTTCATCGCGGTCGGCGCGCTGGTGATTTTTCAGCCGGAACTGCGCCGCATTTTGGGCGAGCTGGGAAATTTGCCGCTGTTCGCAACGACGAGCGAGCAACGCGAGAGCATCGAAGTCGTCATCCAGACTTGCGAACGGCTCGCCGACGTGAAGATCGGCGCGCTCATCGCCATCGAGCAATCTATCCAGTTGCAGGAGGCCGTCGAGTCCGGCATCAAGGTGGACTGCGAGGCGACGCCCGAAATGCTGGAGACGATTTTTTTCCCGAACAACGCGGTGCATGATGGCGGCGTGATCCTGAAAGGCGACCGCATCGCCTATGCCGCGTGCATTTTTCCGCTGACGCAACGCTCGGATTTGAACAAATCGCTCGGCACGCGGCATCGCGCGGCGATTGGTTTGAGCGAGGAAACCGACGCCGTCATCGTCGTCGTTTCCGAGGAGAACGGCACGATTTCCTACGCTTACAAAGGCCAGCTCACGCGTGGCGTGACGCTGGAGGAACTGCGCGCTTTCCTCATCTCGGTGATCTTGCAGCCGGCAAAAACCCACGGCATCACCAGGTGGCTGCGCGCACGGTTCACCGAACGCAACAAACCCGCCGGTCCCGCGGTCATCACCAAAAGCGAGCCGCGCCCGGCGGCAAAAAAATGAAAAATTCTCAATGCAAAATTAAAAATGCCGCCGGATGCGCCGCGCGGTTCACCTTTTTACTTTCGTAATTTTTAATTCAAGCCATGCGCGACTTGTTCATCAAAGACTGGGGTTGGAAACTGTTCTCGCTTTTTCTGGCGGTGGCGATCTGGCTGACCGTCCATAAAATCATCGAGGAACCGAAAGAATCCGCCGCGACCGCCAGCGCCAATCCCGTGACTTATGGCAATCTACAGATATTGGTCGTCGCCTCGGCGTCAGACGTGCATCTTTATCGCGTTGTGCCCGACACCGTTTCCGTCACGGTGAGCGGTCCGCCCGAAGCCATCGCGGTGTTGCAGGCGAACCAGATTCGCGTGATCGTGGATCTCACCGATGTCGAATCCGCCAAGGATTTCAAACGGCGCGTGGATGTTTCGGTGCCATCCGGCATCGAGCTCGTCAGCGTTGATCCGCCCAAAGTCGGCGTCATCATCCCGGCGCCCAAACATTGAACCCGTTTTTAATTTCATGAGTTCTGCAAAAAAAATCTTCGGCACCGACGGCGTGCGCGGCACGGCCAACGTCGAACCTGTCACGGCGGAAACCGCGTTGAAACTCGGCCGCGCCGCCGCGCACGTTTTCAAAAATCTTGAAGCGCGTTCACGCGGGCGCGGCAAACACAAGATCGTCATCGGCAAGGACACGCGCCTTTCCGGCTATATGCTTGAGAACGCGATCTCGTCCGGCATTCTTTCAATGGGCGTGGACGTGCTGTTTATCGGGCCGCTGCCGACGCCGGGCGTCGCGTATGTCACGCGCAGTTTGCGCGCGGACGCGGGCATCGTCATCACCGCCTCGCACAATCCCTACGCGGACAACGGCATCAAATTTTTCCGCGCCGACGGCTACAAACTTGACGACAAGGTTGAAGAT
>CAXUBD010000321.1:0-2397 GCA_964249225.1 uncultured Verrucomicrobiota bacterium
CCGCCGCTCGGTCCGCCCTTGGTGATGTAAGCCTCGCGATGGAACGCGACGCAGCCTTTGCCGCCGTGCCCCGCCTGCGCGTAAATTTTTATTTCGTCAATGAACATGAAATTATTCTTTGACCGATTGTAGAACTTGTCGCCGCAATTCCCGTGAAATCCAAAAGTTCGATTCGCGTTCTAAACGTCCAAGCAATACTTTTACACTCGGAATTAATTTATTAGTTTTTGCTTCGGTTAATATGCCCAAAATTCCGACGGTGTGGACTCCGAGTTTGATGGCTACTTTCCTTCCGATTTTTTCGTCAATTAATAACGCATCCGCTTTTTGTTTCAGAAACAGAGCAATGGCTGCGGCTTCACCGGCATGCAGCTCGGCCTGGATCGTTTCAATTGGCAACGGTTTTGGTGCAGGCAAAATTTCAATCCACTTTGGCAGAAGCAAACGGGAAAATCGCTTTTGGATTTTTGTCAGCCGGATAAATTCATCAGCAACTTCCGTTGGAATCAGAACGCGGTGAAAAAGTTGTTGCAACAAATGTTCATGCTGAATGCAGCACAGATTCAGAATGACTGAAGTGTCGGCGACGACAATCATCGCTTTTTCAGTTCGCGAAGTTCCCGCAATGTGCGCATATCCTCTTCAAAATCCTCAATGTCGTAATGCTGCGGAATTTTCCGGTCTTTCAGCAAACCTTGAAACTCAAAAAAACCGACCCCCGCGATGTCCGCCGCCTGGATGAGCGTGACTTTACGTGCGGCATAAAGCGAGAGCGCGAGTTCCTGCTTCAACTCGCCCTCGCTAAATTTTGTTTCCGGCAATGTCAGCGTCATATCTGGACTTTAATCAATTTTACCCGTGCGGTCAAACGCGGTCTGGCAAACAAAAAAAGCGAGGCGTGAACCTCGCTTTGAAAATTGTTCGCGCCGGAAATTAATTCTTCGCGGCGGCGGCTTCGGCCACGACGTTCACGCGGCGGCTGTTCTTGTCGAACTTCACCTTGCCGTCCACGAGCGCAAAGAGCGTCCAATCGCGGCCCGTACCGACGTTCTTGCCCGCGATGAACTTGCTGCCGCGCTGGCGGATGATGATGCTACCCGCGCTGACGACCGTGCCGCCAAATTCTTTTACGCCCAGCCGTTTGCTGACGCTGTCGCGCCCGTTGCGGACGCTGCCTTGACCTTTTTTATGTGCCATAAATTTTTAGTGAAAAGTGATAAGTGACGAGTGGCAGGAAAATTCATCACAGTTTAATTTCTTTAATTTTGATCACCGTCAATTCCTGACGATGACCGATGGTCTTGTGATAACCCTTGCGGCGTTTCATCTTGAACGTGAGTTTTTTCTCGCCGCGCTTGTGCGCGACCACGTCGGCGATGATGCTCGCGCCGGAAACGGTCGGCGCGCCGAACGAAAATTTGTCGCCGCTGACCATGAGCACGCGGTCAAACGTGAACGGTTTGCCGGCCTCGGTTTCGAGCCGTTCGATTTCCAGCGTGTCGCCCGCCGCGACGCGATATTGTTTGCCGCCTGTTTCTAAAACTGCATACATAAATTTATTTTCCCGCAAAGGGTCGGGCATTAAACCAGATTTTCAAAAACTGTCAACGCCTGATTTTTGGCAATTTGGCTTGTTCCCGTCGGCGCAGCTGACGTTCTTGTTTCTTGATTTCACCAGCCAGCAATTCTTCTGCCGACCAGCCGCGCGATTGCGCGAACGACGCCAGTTCAAAAAGTTCTTTTGCCAAATTAGCTTTTGAAAATTTTCGCTTTGAACTTTTCCCTGCCGCAAACAAATCAGCCTTTTTAGCTTTCTTCAAAAGCTTCTCCGCGCGCAGCAGCGCGGGCAGATGTTTTGGAATTCCGTCGAGCGCGGATTTGCGTTCACTTTTCGTTCCCAATTTTTCTGCGCGCTTGATTTTTTCCCAGTTCGCCCAGACCTCGTCCACGTTTTTAACCTTAGTGGCGCCGAAGACATGCGGATGACGCCGAATTAATTTTTCCACCAGCACGCAGCAAACTTTTTCAAAATCAAATGCGCCGCGTTCTTTCGCCATTTGCGCGTGGAAAACGACCTGTAGCAGCAAATCGCCCAACTCCTCGGCCATTTCGTGATCGTCACGCGCCTCAATCGCGTCAATCAATTCATAAACCTCCTCAATCGCATGGCGGCGCAGTGTCAGATGCGTCTGCTCGCGATCCCACGGACAGCCGTTCGGCGAACGCAGCTTCGCCATGACTTTGAGCAAATCATTTATCGCAGGTTTTCGTTTCATTCAACTTGAGACAGAATTTACAGAATTAACAAAATTTGAAGCTGCCGGATTTAATTCTGAAAATTGTGTTAATTCTGTCTGAACTTTTTCGGCAGTTCACAAAATCACCAAATCATCGCGA
>CAXUBD010000322.1:0-2390 GCA_964249225.1 uncultured Verrucomicrobiota bacterium
AGCGCGTCCAGCGCCGGGGCGATCTGGTTCCACGAATAATGTTTGCCGTCCTGATGCTGCGCCTCGTTTTTGTCCGGCAATTTCAGCAGGGAGATCAAATCCGGATTGTCCACGCGGAACACCGGCCAGTTGTCGGCGACCGCGGGATTCATCATCACGTTCGCGAGCCATTCGGTCGCGGAAATGATCCTGGGTTTTTCGTTCCAGCCTTTCCACGGTTCGCAATTGAGCGTCTGTTTTTCGCGCAACTGCAACAGCGAATTGCGCGCGAGCGAATCCATCGGCTGCACGCGGCCATTGGCGGTGACGGGCAGCGCGCTGAACTCGCCAAACGCGAAATCCCGGTCCGGCGGCGGCTGCAGGTTGCTGAAAAACCACAGCGCCATGGCGAGCATCAGCAACGGCGGAACCCATTTTTGAAAAATTTTCTTCATTTCTTTTTCTGCTTGGAAATAAACGCGACCAGGTGAAACAGGAATTGCGTCGCCAGTCCGGCGGCGACCAGCGCACAGCCCAGATACGGCGTGAGCCACGCGGGATTGCGCACGACCTGCAGCACGGACGAGGGTGTCTGCCCCGCGCGATCCACCATCTCGCCGGCGGTCATCTGGTATTGATAAAATGTCAGCCCGGCGTAGCGCAGCGGATGGTTCATGGAAATCTCCACCTCACGATTCTCGCCGGTCTTGTGATTTTCCAGGCGCACGCGGCTGCGAAAATCCTTCGGGATGTCCGTGCCCGGATAAACCGTGTGCGTCGCCTGCAAAAGCGTCAGCGAGAACGGCTCGTAAATCCGCACCGGCCGCAGGACGAACGTGAATTTTTTGTCGTCCAATTCAATGGATTGCGGCGCGGCCAACAGGCCGGCGATTTTTTGCGCCAGCGCCGGATTGACCTGCTGTGCGTAGCTCGCCTGCAACGCCGCGACCATCGCCGTGTCGCCCGTCCAGTCCGAAACCACCCACGTGCCGAGCGATCCGTTTTGGCCGATCAACTCGACCATCGCCGTCGGCACGTTTTTCCGATCCATCGTTTTTTCGTCCGGCAGCGGCGTGAAATCAAAATCCACGGCGACGCCGTTGCTCGCGAGCGGCGGCGGGAGATTGGTCATCATCGGCGCGCGGAAGTTCACATCCGAATTTTTCCAGAAACGTTTCACGCGGATGGCGAACGGCAGGCTGTCAATCTTCAGTTCGTCGCCCGGCTGGAGCAGGCGTTGCGGGATGGCCGTGACCTGGTCGCCGCTCTGAAAAATCAGTTCATGATCCATCGCGCTTTCGGAATAATTTTTGGTTTCGCCCTCGGCAAAGTGCATCTGCATTTCGCGCGCGAACATGTCGGTCGCCAGCTGGCCGACGAGCAGCAAAATCACGCCGCTGTGCGTGAGCTGGATGCCGATTTTTTTGGTCGTAAGCTGGAAACGGTAAACGTGCGCGCAAATCAGATTGGCCAAAAGCATTGTGCCGATGAGATAGCCGCCGGGCAGAATGAGCGGAAATTTTCTGCCGAACAGATGCGCGCCGACGATGAACCATTGCCGGAAATAATGCGACTGCGCCGCGTAAAGCCCGTCGTCCACCTGCGCCAGCGTGCCGATGAACACCAGCACGATGGCGAACGACAGCAGCACGCAGGTGAGCTTGAGCGACGTGAAGACCGAGAGGATTTTCTTAATGAGCATCGGGATATTTGGTCGATTGGATGAATTTGGTGAACGCGTCTTTTTGCTGCGCGACGATGTTCGCGTCGCCCATCAATTTATAAAACCATGTCTGCCCGCCGAGCGGCAAAACCACGCCGATGAGCCGCGCCGGTTGGCCGGTCTTCGCGTCCGTGCCGGTAAAATCCACGACCGACGCCGGGCTGCCGTTCGCGTCAAACGTCACCGCCAGCTTGTCCAGTTCACTTTGCTCAACCGGATCCAAACCCAATTGCCGCCGCCAGCGGTTCACGTTCGCCAGCAAACCGCCGCCGTAGCCCGCGAGCAAACTCATGTTCACATCCGCCTTCGCGCCTTTTGCGCAGGAGATGGAAAATTTCGCGAGCAAAAATTGTGTCAACGGCGCAGCCTGCCAGCCGTCGGGAATCGTCCAAGCCGGTTTGCCGCTCGCATCGGCGCCGGCTGCCGGCATTCCAGAATTCAGCGCGCCAACCGGCGGAAGCGCCGGCGGCGGCGCGGTCGTTTCGCCAAACTGGACCGATTTCAAAAAGGAAACAAATGCGCTTTTTTCTTTTTCCACGAGGTCGGCGTTTCCGGTCATCTTGAAAAACCACGCCGTGTCGCCGCGATGCAATATGACGGCGAGAATTCTTTCCGCGCCGCCATTTTCCGAACTGGTTCCGGCAAGGTCATACAAATCCGCCGGCTGGCCACCGACCATAATTTTTAC
>CAXUBD010000323.1:0-2362 GCA_964249225.1 uncultured Verrucomicrobiota bacterium
CTCAAAAACTGCGCCGGAACCGAGAACAGATTAGTGACCAGCGCATCCGTCAGCAATAGACCGGTCAAGTTCGTCACGTTGATCGTGTAGATCACGGAATTGCTGACGGCGATGGAATTGGTCGAGGCGGTGACGGAAAGGCCGACAAAACTTTGAGCTTCCGCCCGCGCGCCGGTGAAAATCATTGCGGCCATCAGCGCCAACACCATTCGGAAATTGCAAAAAAACTTCGCGCCTAAAATGATCCCGGATTTCATGTTCGCGCTAAAATTGCAAAAAATTTCATGCGAAGGCAATTCTCAATGTCATTGTTTGATCTTGGTCGAGTTCGTGGCGTCGGCCGATTTTTGTTGGAGCGCCGCGAGTTTTTCAAAAATTAAATTTTTGCCCGGATAATCGGGCGCTTCGGCGAGCAGCTTTTTGTAATCATCCATCGCCTCGGCAGCGTGATGTTGGGCCAGAAATTTTTCCGCCAGCGTGAGCCGGAGGCGGATGCGTTGCTGTGGCGTCGGGTCGAGCGCCCGCGCGTGTTCGTGAGCGTCAATCGCCGAGGAGGGTTTGCCCTGGCGTTCGCACAGGTCGGCGAATTTTTCGGTGAGCACGGCGCTGGTCGCGGTTTCGGGAAGATTTTCCACGAAATTTTCAAGTTGCGCGATCGGCACGCCGCGCACGATGTCCAGATTTACGAACCGCAGAAACGACCATTCGATCAGCGGGCTGTGTCGCCGCGCCAATGCCACGTGCTGTTGCAATGGCGGTTTGCCGAAGGGACGGT
This sequence comes from uncultured Verrucomicrobiota bacterium, assembly GCA_964249225.1. GTDB lineage: Bacteria > Verrucomicrobiota > Verrucomicrobiia > Limisphaerales > UBA11358 > UBA11358. Next base: position 776 of record CAXUBD010000323.1, read on the forward strand.
AAAGCGGATCGCCAACGACGGTGGTTTGCCACGACAACGCCGGTTGCGCCGCCCACGCCGCCTCGCCAAACGTGTAGCCGTTGCCGAGCGCCTGCAAAAAAAACGCGACGTTCGGCGTCGCGGCGAGATACGGTTCATACACGCAGCCCATCGTGCAGGTCGCGCCTTTGGCGAGCAGCGGGCCGACCCAGTTTTGCGTCGCGCTGCGAATCGTTGACGCGCTAAACGAATGTAAATGATACGCGAACGCACCGGGCATGAACTCGACCTTGGGCAAAGTGAACGGCCCGCTGGCATCGGAATCATACCAGCCGGCGTAAATCGCGATCTGGCTCATCGGAAAACTGGCGGGCAGCGTGGCGGCGTTCGTGTCGGTGAAAACTTCAAGTCCAAGCTGGCGGCAAATTTCCGCGCCGGTCAAAATCCAGCGGTCGCCCAAAAAGTAACTGTTGGTCTCGTTCAATCCGCGCGCGTCAAAATACGCGCGGCCCCAAAGACCGTCGCGCTCGGCCGCCAGCGCCTTGTCCACGAGCGCGTTGGCGATTTCCGCCGTCGGACCGTCGAGTCGCGCGACGAGCAAAATGCCGTTGGTCGGCGTCAGCCACGCGCTGTTCGTCGTCGTGTAAAGTTGGTTTTGCAAAGGCCCGGCCAGCGTCATGTCCATTTTGATTTCCGGCAACGACGCGAGTTCCGAATCCACGGCGGCTTCATTACGGCGCAATTCGGGACGGATAAGTGTAGCGCCGGTTTCTTGCAGATCCGCGTCTGGCGCGATTTTAAGCGGCACACCGTAGCACAAAACGGCGTAGCGGATTTTTGATTCGACGACGCGTTGGTCCACGCGAATCGTCTCGCCATTGGTTCCGTGAACTGGAATTTCACCAAATTTCCAGAGGCCGCTATCGACCAGTTTTTGGGCGAGCGGTTTTTGGAGCGAGTCGCGGAATTCGACGCGTGAAATGATTTCATTCGTCGTCAGCGAAAAACCGAAGATTTGTTTTTCGGGAACCTGCCGCAATTTGGCGTAGTGCTCGGCGACGGTTTTGGATTCGGGCAGTTGCGTGTTAAAGACCACGACGACTTCATCGCCGCCCGCGCGGACGAACTGCGGCGCGAGCGCGAGAATGAAAATATAAAAAAACTTCATGCGACCATTTGACCCTTAATGAACCGGAACGTTGGAAAATATCTTCAACCGCTCGTCACCCGCAGCCCATCATACGCGAACATAACGCCCGGCGGCAATTCCGCCTGCGCTTTGTCGTGATCATAATCATGCGTCAAGTGCGTGAAAAAAGTGCGCGCCGCGCCGATGCGCCGCGCGGCGGTGAGCGCCTCGTCGAGGCACATGTGCGTCGGATGCGGTTTGGGCCGAAGCGCGTCGAGCACGACGATCTCGACGCCGCGAATTTTTTCCATCGCGTCGTCCGGCACTTCCTTGCAGTCGCTCAAATAGGCAAGCCGCTTTTTTCCGTTTTGCTCGAAGAGAAAACCGAGCGTCGTCATCGCGCCATGCGGCAAGGGCAGGGGCGTGATCGTCAAATCGCCGAGCGGAAACGGCCCGTCCACGATGCGCGGCTCCGGTCG
>CAXUBD010000324.1:0-2280 GCA_964249225.1 uncultured Verrucomicrobiota bacterium
GCATTTGCCGGTCGGCTCGTCATTCTGATTTCCAAATGCCAGAGGAACAACAACCGAAACCGGCACCGGGCGAACCGGCGCGCGGACCAAGCCGCAGCCGTCATCGCGGGCGTCGCGGCGGACGCGGACGCCGGCTTGGCCCGCGCCTGCCGCCGAAAAACACGTTGCCGGAAAAATTTCCGCCGGAACAACCGCCTGTCACGCCCGTCGCGCCCGCCGAAGAATTTTCCGCCGCGCCCGCGCCCGACCCGGAAACACCGTCGCAAATAACTCAGACCACCGGAGCTTCGCGGGCAGTCTTGCCGCCGCCGCAAAAAGTCCGGCCCGTCGCGGCCGCGCCACAACCGCAGCAAAGATTCCGTTCTCCGCCGCCATTCTCCGCCGCCGCCGCTTCGGCTTTAGGCCATGCGGTGGACGAAGTTCACGCCATCGTCGAATCGCTCGAACACGCGCTCGAACGGATGGAGGAAGTGATGCGCCTGGTGGAAACTGCCGAGCGCCAGAAAATCGGCGATGAACACGAAATCGAATCGCTGCGCCGCGCGTTGCGGCAGTTGCAATCACGCGGCGGCCGACCGGAGCGATTTGAACGGCCGGAACGGCCAGAACGACAGGAGCCGCAAGAGGGCAGCGACTGACGCATTCAATCATCATCCACGACTTTTACCGCCCAGACTGGATAAGGAACTTGCGGGCCTTTGGCCGCGCGCCACAAGATGCGGTTGAACAAATCTTCCGGACATTGATCTTCTTTTTCCAGCGGTAATTTTGCGGAGACGATGGCGTCTTTGCGCAAGGCGGAATCAGAAATTTTCTTCGGCTCGGGATTCATCTCATCGAGCGGCACGTTATTTGTCACGGCGTCGAACGCGGTGAAATCGGGCGTGTTGGTGAAGCAATCAAACATCGGCGTGGCCGTCGCGTCCATTTGATTCATCGGCGGCAAACCCAGCATCAATTCAATCGTGCGGACCAGGCTGGTCTGGTTGTATTGCGTGCCGACGGTCGCGCCGCGTTTCGTGAATGGGCTGATGACATAAGCCGTCGTGCGATAGCCGCTGACGTGATCCCAGCCGTTTTGCGGATCGTCCTCGACGGCGAAGATGCACGTGTTCGTCCAAAATTTTGAATGGCTCAGGGCCTCGACGATTTGGCCGAACGCCAGATCGTTGTCGGCGACTTGCGCCTCAGGCGTGGGCGAACCGAATTTCGTACCGCTCGTGTGGTCGTTCGGCAGCCAGAAAATGACGAGGTTTGGAAATTTGTCCGCCGCCTCAAATTGTTTCAACTGCTTGATGAATTGCGCCGCGCGAAAAACATCCGGCACGTCCAGATCCCAGCTTGCCGTGTTCGTGATCATGAACGGCCGCAGCGTCTCGATGTCCGGTTCGCACGCATACGTGATCGCGTTCGAGCCGTTGACAAAATCGCGGTAGCAATCGAGAAATTTGGGTTCGCCTTTTTGCGCGGGATTTTTCCATTGCTTGTGCGTCGTGGTGAATTCGCCAAAGTCGCAGACCGTTTTGCCGTGCGCGAGCGCGTTGTCCCAGATGAAGCCCGCCGGCGAATACGCGAGCGCATCGCGTCCGCCCTCGCCGAAACCCCCCGCCGGATAACTGCGCGGAAAATCAGCGAACTGCCGTTCCATATAATCCGTCGCCATCGCGGTGTCCGTCCATTGATGACCGTCGGCGCTCAAAACGCCGGAACAATACAAGTTGTCGAGCAGCACAAAATCGCGGACGAACTTGTGTTCGTTCGGCGTGACCCGTTCACCGAACGTGCATAAATCCGCATCGCCATCGCCGGTTTTTACGTCGCCGAGAATCTGATCATACGTGCGGTTTTCCTTGATGATGTAAACGACGTGTTGAAAAACGCTCGGTTCACCGGCGCGTTCAGGAACGGGTCTGGGCGTTTCATTTTCGCGCGGCGGCAATTTCGCCTGCGCCAAAAGCGGATAACGCAGATTCGCCAGCGCCGTTTGCGTGAATTTTTTCAATTCATTTTTTGCCGGAACGGGCACGAATGAAAGCGAACCGTAATGTTGCCGCGAATTGAAACCCAGACCGGTCGCGCCCAGCCGCGCCTTCTGCATCCGGCCGCCGACACCTTTGATGTTTGCGACGCATATTTGATTGCGCGCCGCGTCGAACGCCAGCGCGCCCGGAAACCAGCCGACGGGAATCAGCCCCAGCAACTGCGATCTGCCCGGCTTGAACCGGAAAACGGCGACGGCGTTTTGCGTGCCGTTGCCGGCGAAAAGCTTTTTGCCGGATT
>CAXUBD010000325.1:0-599 GCA_964249225.1 uncultured Verrucomicrobiota bacterium
TGAATCTGAAAACCGTCCGCGCGATTGCCGAGACCGGCGTGGATTTCATTTCCGTCGGCGCGCTCACGCATTCCGCGCGCGCGGTGGATATTGCACTGGATTTTGAAGCATGAATCCGCAGATTTCACGGATTAACGCAAATTAAAAAATGAAAACAAAAAATTCATCTGCGAAAATCTGCGAAATCTGCGGACAAAAATAAAATTTGTGACAACGGACGCAAAAATTCTTTCCGCGTTGCGCGAAAATCCCGACGGCGTTTCGGGCGCACAACTGGCGGAGCAGTTAAAAATCAGCCGCGCGGCGGTCTGGGCGCGCATCGAGGAATTGCGCCGGCTCGATTACGACATCGAGGCCAGCCCGCATTTTGGTTATCGCCTCGTCCGTTCGCCGGACGCGCTGCACGCGGACGATCTGCTTGCGCGGCTCGGTAAAACCAAAATCATCGGTCGCGACATCCGTGTTTTTGAGCAGACGACTTCGACGAACGACGTGATTGAAAAACTCGCGCGCGACGGCGTCAAGGAAGGCGTCGTCGTTTTCGCCGAATCACAGACGCGCGGGCGCGGGCGGCTCGGGCGGAAATGGATTTCGCCTGC
>CAXUBD010000325.1:609-2259 GCA_964249225.1 uncultured Verrucomicrobiota bacterium
CGCAAGGGACTTTGGTTTTCCGTCTTGCGGCGGCCCTCTTTGCATCCGCAGGAAGCGACGCAACTGACCGTCGCCTCGGCCACCGCGTTGCGCCGCGCGATTGAATCTGAAACAAATTTGAAACTGGAAATTAAATGGCCGAACGACATTTTGATCGGCGGAAAAAAAGTCGCGGGCATTTTAACCGAGTTGAGCGCGGAAGTGGATCGCGTCAAGCACATCATCCTTGGCGTCGGCATTGACGTGAATCAGGACGCGAGCGAATTTCCGGCAGAATTGGAAAAAATAGCGACCTCGCTGAAAATCGAAACTGGTGAAATCATTTCGCGCGCGGAACTGGCCGTGGCGATTTTGCGCGAACTGGATTTTGATTACGCGCGGATTTGCAGCGGAAAATTTCCCGCCGTCGCCGCCGAATGGGAATCCAGTTGCGCGACCATCGGCAAAAATGTGACGGTTCACATCGGCGACCGCAAAATCCGCGGCCGCGCCGAATCGCTGGACGACGACGGCGCGCTGCTTATCCGCACGGAGCACGGCCACTTGGAACGCATCATCGGCGGCGACGTTGTTTTGGAAAGATGATTTTACTTTTCGACATCGGCAACACGCACACGCACATCGGGCTGGCGAACGACCGGCGCGTGCTGAAGCAGATGGACATTCCGACGCGCGACTGGTTCGGCGGCGGCGGGGCTGCGCACGTTAAAAAATTTGCCGGCGCAAGAAAAATAACCGGCGCGATTTTGTGCAGCGTCGTGCCGCGCGCGACGCCGCTCGTCCGCAAATCGGTTCGCGCCGTTTGGAAATTGGAAACGCTTGAACTGAATCCCAGAACCATTCGCGGCGTGGGCATTGATTATCCAAAGCCGGATTCCATCGGCCCGGACCGTCTGGCGAATGCGGTGGCGGCAAAATCTTTTTTTGGTTCCCCCGTGGTTGTCGTGGATTTTGGAACGGCGGTCACGTTTGACGTGGTGGATGCCAGGGGAAATTACGTCGGCGGCATCATCGCGCCGGGCTTGGCGGCGATGACGGATTATCTGCACGAGAAAACCGCGCTGCTGCCGAAAATAAAAATTCGCGAGGTCAACCATGTTGTCGGCAAAAGCACCGAGCACGCGATGTTGATCGGCGCGGTGCATGGTTATCGCGGCCTGGTGCGCGAGCTGATCGGCGAACTGAAGCGCGAGTTGCGCGCGAAAAAATTGCCGGTCGTGGCCACGGGCGGCTATGCGAAACTGATCGCGGCGAAGCTGCCGGAGATTTCCGCCGTCACGCCGGATTTGACGCTGGAAGGTTTGCGGCTCGTTTGGCAAAAACATTGCGCCGGCGCCGAATGATGCATTTAAAAGTCTGGAAAAAACACTGGTGATTTGCGCGAATCCCGGTCTAATATACATTCAGTATCTTATTTTTTTATGAGTGCTCACGGGATTCCGCAAAAGAAAATTCTGGTCGTTGACGATGAACCCATGGTTTGCGCTGCGGTGGAGATGATGCTGAAGTTCGACGGCCATGAAGTGGTCACCGCCGGCGGCGCGAAGGAGGCTTTGGGATTGGTTGAACGCGACAAGTTTGACCTGGTGGTCACCGATTACAGCATGCCGGACATGAAGGGTGATGAACTGGCCGCCGCGATCAAGGCGC
>CAXUBD010000326.1:0-2214 GCA_964249225.1 uncultured Verrucomicrobiota bacterium
GCTCGAAAGAAACGCGCAGAACACGCAGTGCTCCATGTGAAACATCGGCATGTGCTGATGGATCGTGACCTCGAACCATTCTGGCGGCGCGGATTGCAGCAGCGCTTCGAGCTGCGAAAAATTCAGGTCGTAGCTCGCCGTCACGCGTTCCAGCGAAAATTTATTTTTGAAATAACCGGCGGAAATATGATTGGCGACGTTCAGCGAAAAATCGCCGACGCGCCGGTCGTTCGCGAAAAATTTCAAGTGGTCGTAATTGCGGACGAGATAACCGCCGGCGTTGCACGAGCGGACGATGTTCAAAATCCATTCCTCGCCGGTTTTGAAAATGCGCGGCGGGGCGACGAAAATGGTCGAAGGTCGCGCGTCGAGGGTCGAAAGCTCTGCCTTGCCCGGCGCTCGACTTTCGACTTTCGACGCTCGACCCATCTGCACGGCTGCGCGATATTTTTTCGGGTCTTCAAACTCGCAATAAATTGTCTGCGCGCCGCATTTCAGCGCGGCTTCGAGTTGCGCGAGATTGCGGACGAGGACGATCAATTGCGCCTCGGCGGGACGAGTCACACGAGTCCCCAATTCGGAGAAATCTGGGACTCTCGGAGCTCGTCCCTCCGAAAATTCCCACCGCTTCGGCTGCGCGCGGAGCTTTTCGAGTTCAACGATAAATTCTCGGCGCAGGCGATTGAGTTCGCTGACGGGTAGCATCACTTCGCCGGTCAGAAAATTTTTCAGCTCGCCGAGTTTGAACGGCGTGCCGCCGAGCCGGCCAAGCTGTGCGCGCAATTTTTCTTCTGTGAGCGGAAGTTTTTCCGCTTTCGCGAGCGGCATCACGGATTCGACTTGGGCCACATTTCCAAATTCATCGCGCGCGATGAGCGTGAAAAGTTTTCCCACGCCGCCGTGAACTTCGATTTCAACGGGCCGCTGAAATCTTGGCGCGTCGCCTGCGAAACTCTGGCGCAAACGCTTGTCGAGTTCGGGATCGTTCGTCTTCCAAAGTTTGTCGCCGACGCGGACGCGGGAAAAATCAATGTCGCCATGGCCGAAATGCAATTCGGCCAGTTGCTCATTTCCGCTTTCCGATTTCCGCTTTCCGATTTCGTAAATTCTTCCGCCTTCTTCTTTTTCATCCGGTTTGCCCGCGTCAAAGACAATGCCGTCGCCCAATTTCAGCGGCGCTTCAAGTTTCAGCGCGACGGTTTGATTTGACACGCGCGCGACTTCGCCGAGGAACACGCCGCGTTTTTTCCCGAAGCGCGCGTGGACGAGTTTTTGATTGTCAATCCCGCCGAACCAGCCGGTGTAAAGGCCGCGCGAAAACGACATTTCCAAATCATATTTTTCAGATTGGCCACAGAGGCTCCGAGGCACAGAGGCCGATCCCAAATTTTTGTTTTGTGGCTCTGTGGCTCTGTGGCCAAGTTCATCCAAGGCTTTTCGGTAAACGCTTGTGATGCTTGCGACGTATTCCGGCGATTTCAAACGGCCTTCAATTTTCAGCGACGAAACGCCGGCGCGCACGAGTTCCGGCAAAACTTCCAGGCCGGACAAATCCTGCGGGCTTAATAAATATCTTTTGTCGCCGAGCAGGATTTGTTTGCCGTCGGAAATCAAATCGTACGGCATCCGGCACGCCTGCGCGCATTCGCCGCGATTGGCCGAGCGTCCACCGAGCGATTCGCTCGTGAGGCATTGGCCGGAGTAGGCGACGCACAATGCGCCGTGGACGAAAACTTCCAGCGGAAAAGCCGAGGGCAAACCAGTTTCCGGCACTAGACTTTCGACTCTCGACTCTCGACGAATCTTCTCAATTTCCGCAATCGAACATTCGCGCGCGAGCACGGCGAGGTTGCAGCCGAGGTCGCGGGCGAATTCAATTCCCGCCGCGCTTGTGATCGTCATCTGCGTGGAGGCGTGAATCGGAAAATCCGGCGAGAGTTCGCGGATCAATTTACAAATGCCGACGTCCTGCACAATCGCCGCGTCCACGCCGGCGGAAATGATCGCGCGCAGATATTTTTCCGCGTCGGCCAGTTCGTTTTCAAAAACGAGCGTGTTGAACGTGACGTAGCCTTTGACGCCACGCCGGTGCAGAAATTCCATCAGCCGCGGCAGATCGGCCTCGGTGAAATTGTGGGCGCGCATCCGCGCGTTGAATTTTTCGAGGCCGAAATAAATCGCGTCCGCGCCGTTTTCGACGGCGGCCTTGGCGCA
>CAXUBD010000327.1:0-2213 GCA_964249225.1 uncultured Verrucomicrobiota bacterium
ACGCCATATTTTTTTTACGCGCCGGACGATTATAAGAAGTGGCTGCCAAAATTCGGTTTCAAAATCCAGAAATTAAAACTCGCGCCAAAAGACGCGACTTACAACGGCGCAGAAGGTTTTGCGACTTGGCTGCGAACGACTTGGATTCCCTATGTCCAGCGCGTGCCGGAAAATCTGCGCGAAGAATTTATCATCGCCGTCACCCAGCGTTACGTCGCCAAACATCCGCCGGATGCAGACGGGAAAGTTCACGTCAAAATGGTCCGTCTCGAAATTGACGCGATAAAAGTTTGAAAACTTCACGCGGCTTCCGCAAATTTCCGCTCGCAGCAAAATGAAAAAATCATTCAAAGAAATTCCCGGTTCCATCGTCGCGCCCAAAGGTTTTCTGGCCAGCGGCGTGTTTTGCGACATCAAAAAACTCGGCACCGGCAAAGGCTCGAACAAAGGCCCGAAGCGCGACCTTGCGCTCATTGTTTCCGAAACGCCTGCGACGGTCGCGGGAATGTTCACGACGAATCAGGTTTGCGCAGCGCCGGTGAAAATTTGCGTGGAGCGAATGAAACGCGGAACCGCGCAAGTCGTCGTGGTGAATTCTGGAAATGCAAACGCCTGCACCGGCAAACAAGGCATGGCCGATGCGCGCGAAATGGTTTCGTTCACGGAACGCGCGCTGAACTTTTCAAAAGGCTCGGCACTCGTCGGCTCAACGGGGCGCATTGGCGTCACAATGCCGATGGACAACGTTCGCGCGGGCATCATTGAAGCGGCGACGTTGCTTGGCAACGAAATTGAAAATGCCGATCACGCGGCGGAAGCAATCATGACGAGCGATTCGCGCTCGAAACAGATCGCGATTGAATTTTTGCTCGGCGGAAAAAAAGTTCGTATCGGCGGCATTTGCAAAGGTGCAGGCATGATTCAGCCGGGCATGAGTCCGACGGGCGCACGTCCGGCGACGTTGCCGTATGGCGGGCTGCACGCGACGATGCTGTGCTTCATCACGACGGATGTGGCGATTGACGCGAAAGTTTTGCACACGGCGCTAAACGAAGCCGTGGCTCACAGTTTTAACCGCATCACCGTAGATGGCGACATGAGCACGAACGACACGGTTTTGATTTTGGCGAATGGACTCGCTGGAAATAAAGAGTTCAAGGTTCAGAGTTCCGAGTTCAATTTTTTTTCGGCTGCGCTCAATCACGTCTGCCTTGAACTGGCGAAGAAAATTGTGCGTGATGGCGAAGGCGTGCATCGCGTCGTGACGGTCCGCGTGGATGGCGCGAAGACGATTCAGGATGCCGATGCCGCCGCACGCGCGGTAGCGAACAGCGCGCTGGTGAAAACAAGCTGGCATGGTGGCGACCCGAACTGGGGCCGCATCATTGATGCCATTGGTTATTCATCCGCGAAAGTGGTCGAGGAGAAAATTGATATTGGTTACTCCGCATCTGGCGCGAACAAAATTCTCTGGAGCCTCAAGCGCGGGCAGCCGACGCAGGCGACGTTCAAGGAATTGTGTGTCGCTGTCGCGCCGAAGGAATTTGAACTGCACATCAACCTGAACCTTGGCAAGGCGAATGCGGTGATGTATGCTGCCGATTTGACCGAGGACTATGTGGACTTCAACAAAGGCGACGTGGGCGATCCGAGTTCTCTGGGCGGATAATTTTTAGCTGCGGATTGAACACGGCTTCGTGCGGCAAACAATTCGGATTATAATTCGACTTTGGCTCTCATGTGCTGGAGTTTAATGCGTGAAAATATAAACTATTTGGTCGTAATACTGGTTTGAGGGTCTCGGAGTTTGCTCTCGGCACAGGTCTTTTTTGTGCTGAGGATAAATCCAAGAAACTTTCCGGAACGGCCAGAAAGTATTCGATACCGGTTGCTTGGACGCGTTCGCCTCAGAGAATTCTGAATGCACTATTTGTGAAACGTAAGGGGCCAGTTCCAAGCATTGAAAAATTCTTCCGAGCCGTGTTATTGCCTTAATTTTCATCCGTGTTCCATCCGGCTCAGAAAATTTTTTTCGCTCGCCTAAAAAATTTGCCCTGCGCTTTTTAATATGGCATTATGTTCCCATGACAAAGCCAAAAATTATTGCCTATTTGAAACCGACCTGCGGCTGGAGCCAGGGCGTCCGCGCCGTGCTCAAGAAATACGATCTACCGTACGAGGACCGAGACATCATCAACGACCCCACCCAGCGC
>CAXUBD010000328.1:0-2206 GCA_964249225.1 uncultured Verrucomicrobiota bacterium
ATCACCAGCATTTTGCGCCGTTGATAAATTTGATCCGCCATGAAAACCAAAAGTGAAATTCAAACGACTGCGCTGGAAGCGCCGCAGACGCGCACGATAAGAATTTTCGGCGTCGGCAGCGCGGGCGTGAGCCTGCTCGACACGTTGAACGGCGAAGAATTCGCGGGCGCAGGTTTGGTGGCCATCAACACGGAAGCGTCGTCGCTCGCCGCGTCGATCGCGTCGGTGAAAATTCATCTCGAAACAAAATTGCTGCGCGGTTTGGGAACTGGCGGCGATCCCGAACGCGGTCGCGCGATTGCCGAGGAACAATTCGCCACGCTCACAACCGCGTGCGAAAATTCCGACGTGATTTTGATTGTCGCCGGACTCGGCGGCGGCGCGGGCAGCGGCATTTCGCCAGTGCTCGCGCGCGCGGCGAAGGAAACCGGCGCACTTGTGCTCGCGTTCGTGACTTTGCCATTTTTATGCGAAGGCAATCGCCGTCAGCAGCAGGCGCAGCAAAGTCTGGAGCAATTAAAATCCGTCGCCGACGGTGTGATTTGCCTGCCGAACCAGAAGGCGTTCAAGTTGATTGACGACAACACGAGCGTGCTCGACACGTTCCGCCTCACGGGCGGATTGCTCGTTGAAGGCGTGCGCGGCGTGTGGCAATTACTCACGCGGCCCGGCCTGATTCAGATTCATTTTGACGATTTGTGCGTGCTCGTGCGCGACCGGCATTTTGAGAGTGCGTTCGCTTTTGTGGAAGCGAGCGGCGCGGGACGTTCGCGCGAAATTGTTGAAAAATTGCTCCCGCATCCGCTGCTCGACGAAGGCCGCGCGCTCGCCGAATCCGACGCCGTGCTCGTGAGCCTCGTCGGCGGAAAAGATTTGACGATGGCCGAGGTGAATCGCGTGATGGAACAGATCAGCCGCCAGTGCGAACGCGCGGAAATCATCATGGGCGCGGCGATTGATGCGACGTTGAAAAACAAATTATCCGCGACGGTGATTGCGGCGCGGCACAATCCGGTTGCGAAAACTGAAATGGCCGGTGGTTCAAGGGAAACTTTGACGGCGCGCGGAGCTACTTCGCGCAGCGAGACCCGCTCAATCTCGTCCGCGCCGACGTTCTCATCCGAACAACGCGAACAATTGGTCGCGCGACATTCGGGTGGCGGGCGCAGCCGTCGCCACCCTTCCAAAATGCTGCAGGCGCAACTGCCGCTGGCGATTGTTTCCAAAGGCCGCTTTGACAAGAGCGAGCCGACGATTCACAAAGGTGAGGATCTGGACATCCCGACCTACATCCGACGCGGTGTGGCGTTGAATTAAATCTTCAATAATTCTTCGCCGACGAAACGAGTTTGTTGTCGGTGCCGAAAGTGAGCGTCAGGGTTCGGTCAGGATAACTGGAACCGACGCTCTGGCTGACGCCGACGCCCAGACCGCCGCTGAAGCCGCCCAGGCCGCCCCCGAAGCCCGAACCGCCATTGCGGTGCGTGATCCATTCGGCGACCATTTTACCGTCGCTCAACTGCGCCTGTTTGTCGGGCGGGCCGAGTTCGGTCACGGCCTGATCGTAAGTGTAGGTGCCTACGCGGCTGTTCCAATCCACCTTCGGCGTGGTTTTGCAGCCGACGAGAAACGCGGCGACGAGTGAGAGAACGGTGAGCAAAGAAAATTTTGCAATCGGGTTTAATTTCATGGTCACAATTTAACCGCTCCCCAACAAAGTGCAAATGGCTTAAACATCCTTGCGCGGAAACAACGGCGCGGGTTCGCCAATCGCGTGGCCGGATTGTAAACCGCCCCATGCGGCGGCGTGCAGTTTGTCGGGCGATTCGTTCAAGCCGAGCTGCGCGTAAATTTTCAGCGACGTGCCGGGCAGAAATGGCCGGAGCAAAACCGCGAGCACGCGGCACGTCTCGGCGAGATTATACAAAACTTCGTCGAGCCGTTTCGCCTGCGCCGGGTCTTTCGCTAATTTGAACGGCGCGGTCTGGTCCACGTATTGATTGGCGCGCGTGACGAGTCCCCAAATGCTTTGCAGCGCGGCTTGCAATTGATTTTGTTTCAGCAACGCGCGCGTTTCGTCCGCCGCTTTCGCGGCGTCGGCGGCAAGTTCGTCTGACGGCGTCGGCACGATTCCGTTGCGATAGCGTTTCAACATCGAAAGCGAACGGTTCACCAGATTGCCGAGGCCGTTCGCGAGTTCGGCCTG
>CAXUBD010000329.1:0-2167 GCA_964249225.1 uncultured Verrucomicrobiota bacterium
CCTATCCGTATGCCCAACTCTACGCCGCGCCGGTCGTGTGCCCGCCACCATTTACGGCCGTCTGGCCAAGCCGCAAAATCTCGAAGTCAATTCAAAAGAATTCGCCGACCTGCTGCACCATTCAGTTTCGGAAAACCTGCTCGTGGATTTGTCCGTCGAGAACGCCGCGCGTTCCAAGCGCCTCGCGCTCGTGCAGGAAATCCAGCACCACCCGCTCGACGGAAAAGTTTTGCACGTTGATTTTCACGAAGTCGCCGAGAACGAAAAAGTCACCGTGCAAGTGCCGGTGGAAACGACCGGTGAAGCCGCTGGCGTGAAAGTCGGCGGCGGCACGTTGGAACACATTTTGCACAAGCTCAAAGTCCGTTGCTTGCCGAAGGATTTGCCCGAACAAATTTTGCTGGACGTGACCGCGCTGGAAATCGGCAAGTCCATCCACCTCGGCGATGTCAAGGCTCCCGAAGGCGTGGAAATTTTGGGCGACAAACATATCACCGTCGTCGCCGTCTCCGCGCCGCGCGCCGAAGAAGTGGTCGCGACCGACGCTGCGGCTCCTGCTGCTGGCGATGTCGAGATGACCAAGGAAAAGAAAGAAGAAGGCGCGGAAGCCGGCAAAGCGGGCGACAAAGCTCCCGCCAAGGGCGATGCGAAAGCCGCCGCTGCCGGAGACAAAAAAGCCGAGGCCAAGCCGGAAGCGAAAGCTGCCGAAAAGAAGAAATAATTTGGAGTGCGCGGACATGTCCGCGCTTTGGAACTGGGCGACATGTCGCCGAGTTAAAAGCGGCGTCAAGACGCCGCAGTCCAAACCGAGCCGCAAATGGAAAATGTTTTTCTCATCGTGGGCTTGGGAAATCCGGGCGCGGAATACGCGAAGACGCGACACAACGCCGGTTTTTTGTTGGTCGAAAAATTGGCGGCGAAGTGGAAATGCGATTGGGCGAACGAGCGGAAGTTCAAGGCGCGAATCGCAAAGGCCGAACGCGACGGCAGGAAAGTTTTGCTGTGCGAGCCGCAGACGTTCATGAATTTGAGCGGCGAGACGGTTGGTGCGCTGAAAGATTTTTATCAGTTGCCGTTGAAACAGATTTTGGTGGCGGTGGACGATGCGGATTTGCCGTTTGGCGAAATCAGGTTGCGCAAAAGCGGCAGCAGCGGTGGACATCACGGTTTGGAATCCATCGAGCAACATTTGTCGTCGCGCGAGTTTGCGAGATTGCGGATCGGGATCGGGCGCAAAGATGGTTCGCGCGAGATTACGAATTACGTTCTCGGAAAATTTGATTCATCCGAGAGCGAATTGTTGAAAAAAGTTTTGGAACGGGCGGCCGATCAAGTTGAAACTTGGATGGACGCTGGAATCGAAAAAGCAATGAGTCAATTTAACGGAGTCGCAAACTCCACGAACGAAAAGAAAAAATAGTGAAACGATACGAAGGTCTGTTCATCCTGAACACAGCAGGAAAAGAAGAAGCCGTCAAAGACACGCTCGACAAGGTCGAGGCGGAAATTGTCGCCGCCGGCGGCAAAGTCGAGACCGTCCAGAAAATGGAGCGGAAGAATTTTGCGCGCGTCGCCGATAAAAAACACGTCGCCGGATTTTACGCGAATGTCATTTTCAACGCGCCGGAAACAATCATCGCGCAGTTGAATTCCAAGTTCTCGCTGAACGAGGAAATTTTCCGCGTGATCTTCACCGATTCGCCGGAGCTGAAACCCGCGAAATAAATCCAAGAGTTTTATGGCCAGCTTCAACAAAGTCATCCTGATGGGCAATTTGACGCGCGATCCCGAATTGCGCTACACGCCCAAAGGCACGGCCATCGCCAAAGTCGGGCTGGCGGTCAACCGCGTCTGGACGAACGAAGCTGGCGAGAAAAAAGAGGATGTCACTTTTATTGACGTGGATATTTTTGGCCGCACGGCGGAGAACGTCGGCCAATACATGCGCAAAGGCCGTCCGATTTTGGTCGAAGGCCGTTTGAAACTTGACCAATGGGACGACAAACAGACGGGACAAAAGCGCAGCCGGCTGGGCGTCGTGGCGGAAACCGTTCAATTTCTCGGCAGTGCGCCCGGTGCCGGTGAAGGTGGCGCACCGACGGCTCCGCGCGCGTCGCGTCCGGCCGCGGCGGCGGCGAGTGCGCCCGCCAGCGAACCCGTGGAAGGC
>CAXUBD010000330.1:0-532 GCA_964249225.1 uncultured Verrucomicrobiota bacterium
GTCGAAATTTTCGATGGAGCAGATGATGACGCAATTGTCCGCGTGGTCGCGCATGACTTCCATCTCGTATTCCTTCCAGCCGAGCAACGATTCATCGACCAGAATTTCCGAGACCGGCGAAAGCTCGATGCCGCGCTTGGCGATCTCATCAAATTCTTCGCGGTTGTAAGCGATGCCGCCGCCCGTGCCGCCAAGCGTGTAAGCCGGACGGATGATGAGCGGAAAGCGGCCGATCTTTTCCGCGACCGCGCGCGCTTCCTCGACATTGTGCGCCGTGCCGCTGATCGGAACGTCCAGCCCGATCTTGATCATGTGATCTTTGAAGATCTGCCGGTCTTCGCCGCGTTCGATTGCCTGTGCGTTCGCGCCGATCATTTCGACATCGAATTTTTTCAACGTGCCGCGGCGATTGAGCGCCATCGCAGTGTTGAGCGCGGTCTGTCCGCCCAGGGTCGGCATCAAGACGAGCTTGCCTTTGGCGTTGAGCCGGCGCTTGTCGATGGTTTCGGGGTCGATGATTTTTTCGACGCAG
>CAXUBD010000330.1:542-2163 GCA_964249225.1 uncultured Verrucomicrobiota bacterium
GGTCGGCGAACTCCGGGTCCGTCATGATGGTGGCCGGGTTGGAGTTGACGAGAATGACGCGATAACCTTCCTCGCGAAGCGCTTTGCAGGCTTGCGTGCCGGAATAATCGAATTCACAGGCCTGGCCGATGATGATCGGCCCGGCGCCGATGATGAGAACAGAATGAATGTCAGTGCGCTTCGGCATAAAACCGGTGAGAATTAAAACGATTCAAGGCGGGTTGTCAGTGATTAAATTTGTAAGAAAGCCGAAACATCGAACACTGAACATAGAGCGCCCAACATCGAAAGCCATAACGTCGGAGATCGGCTAATCGAAGTTCGATGTTGGTTGTTTCCGCCTTCTTCACTTGGCCTTCGAATATCCATCCGCATCCGCCGGCCACGCCATGATGAACAGCATGGTGCCGATGACGCCGCAGCCGATGATGCAAATGAATCCGGCGTCCCAGCCAAATTTATCCACCAGCGCTCCAAGGCCAATGCCCGAGAGCGTCGTGCTCGCGTAGCCGAAAATGCTTGTCAATCCGACTGCGGTCGCCGCGGCGCGTTTGGTCGCGAGATTCGCGCAGGCGATGGCAAGCAAGCATTGCGGGCCGTAAACAAAAAAGCCGGTCGCGCACAGCAGCCCGGTGGTCATGAGCGGGGATTGCGAAGGAATTTTCCAGAACAGCAAAACCGAGACTCCCGCCAGCGCCATGTAAACGACGCATGCGCGCGCGGTGCGCCCGCCAAGAAAGCGGTCGGAGAGCCAGCCGCCGAGCATCGCACCGATAAAACCGAAAACTTCGAAACCGGCCAGCATCCATTTTGAATCCGCGATCTCGATATGCTTGGCTTCCTTCAAAATCGTCGTGCCCCAATCGAACACCGCATAGCGCATCGCATAGACGAAAAAATTCGCGATCGAGAGCAGCCAGATATATTTATTGCCGAAAACTTTGCGCGCGACGAAAGCTTTGAAATCTTCCGACGATTGATTTTCCGGCAACTCGACCTGTGTGCCTTCAAATTCCGGCAAACCCACTGACGGCGGCGTATCCGGCAAAACGAACCAGATGATCACCGCGGCCACGATGGCGATTGCCGCCGGAACAAAAAAGCAGAGTCGCCAGTTCGGCGCAAAAATCTGGTTGCCGAAGAATGTTCCCGTTACCAGAAATCCGCCGAGCAGCAGGATGCCGATGCTGCCGATGTTGTGCGACGAATTCCAGATCGAGAATTTCGTCGCGAGTTGTTTGGGTGGAAACCAATTCGCCATCAATCGCGCGCAGGGCGGAAAGCCCATGCCCTGAAACCAGCCGTTAGCCATCCAGATCAAAATGAAAAGCAAAAGCGTCGAACTGAAACCGAACCAGACATTGAGCAAAGCGGATGCGAGCAGCGCGGTCGCCATGAAAACACACGCGTTGGAACGGTCGGCGAGAAAGCCGTTCAGAAATTTTGAAACGCCGTACACGATGCCGTGCAGCGTGAGGATAAGCCCCAGACCCTTTTTGCTGATGCCCAGTTCGTGACCGATGACCGGCATCGCGACGCCGAGATTTTTTCGCACAAAATAAAACATCGCGTAACCGAGTGTCGCGTAAATCAGCACGCGCAATTGCCAGTAACGATATTT
>CAXUBD010000331.1:0-507 GCA_964249225.1 uncultured Verrucomicrobiota bacterium
CACTGAATGAAGCGCTGGAAACCGAGGCTCTGGCAGCATTTACTTGAGAAGGCGTGGCAGAAACAACCGTCAAACTATTCGTGTCAAATCCCTGCGGATAAAGCGCAAGTGGAACGGCATCGTTACCATCTGCCGACATCGCCCATAATACAGGTGAATCATTCAAGGTGCTCACAGACGAAAGGCTTGAAAATCTTCCACTGCTCATCATGGCATTGCCTGATGCGCCGTTGGTTGCTGCATTGATATAATAAAAATAAAGTCCATTCGGAAGATTCGTGCCGTTAGAAGTTCCATCCCAATTATAAAGCATGGACGTTCCACTGCCCGACGCCGTTTGAACGATATTGCTATAAACATCCTCGATGTTCAAAGTCCAATCGCTGTTCGCGGCAAATACCGCACTGACTTGTTGGGTTTGTCCTGACGATGGATCAAAAGACGGTTGAGAGAAGGAAATTTCTTCAATCAGGTTGCTGAACAAAATCGAAACGAACGGTGATACTG
>CAXUBD010000331.1:528-797 GCA_964249225.1 uncultured Verrucomicrobiota bacterium
CTATTAACCTGCGAACTGTATTGAGACGCAGCTTCAGTTGTTGCAAACAAAGTGTGTGTTCGATTCAGCCACTCACAAGTATTTATGCTGTAAGTGTCCGTCTCATAATTGGTCGAACCGATTATAAAATTCGTCACGTCATCAGGTGGCCGCATTTCTTGGCCGTCAACATAGAGAATCGTTCCATGCAGACCGGGCTGGTCTGTCGCTGCGGTAACCGTGAAGGTCAATTCGCCCATTGCTGCCGAATTATTCGTGAGTGAATCAAT
>CAXUBD010000331.1:807-1836 GCA_964249225.1 uncultured Verrucomicrobiota bacterium
ATCTTGTCCTTTATCCAAAATCCGATAAAAACGCGTCGCGTTATGTTTTGGATGCGTGACTTGCGGAACAATATCATAGTTTCCGAAATCCCCGATAAACGTGTTTGTCCCTTGCGACGGATAGTTGTCGTAAAGTGTATTCCATGTAGTGCTTCCAGTATTAGTATCAATGAGCGAATCGGCATATTGAATTTGATACAACTCACCATTGGTGCTTGTCCAATGAAGTTGAATTGCATTTTCATCCGTCAGATTGACGGCGGTGAATTGCAGGTTGGTTTGTGCAAATACATTTGGGGTGAGAGCCAATACGAGCGCACTCCCCATGATTATTTTCAGAATTGTTTTCATGGTTTAGTTTATTGTGGATGTTTGTTTCACCCAGAAATCAGAGAGGCGCACACCTCGTGCTCCTCCCAGAGGCACCCGCCAAGGCGCCCGACAGAAAAAACACAAGGCGGCGCCCACTTGGGCGTGCCTTGGCTCTTTCTGTCTTAAAACTTTGGCGGGTTTTCTGGGAGATTGTGTAGCAAGCCAATGCTACGCAAAATTTTGTTTTGTTAAAGAACTGACGAAGTTTTAACGGATTGCGGAAGAAAGGCAAGTGACGAAATTGGAGGCAAAAAACCACTTACCGCAATTTTTTTGCTAATAAACCTCCTGCTCGCGTGTCGTTACATATAGCCATGAGATTGCGACACGTTTTTCTGACAACTTTTTTACAAACCTTTGACCCGCGCCTGACAACTGGCGGTCGTTGCGACTGCTAAAAGAACTGATTGAATTTATGAAAACAAAAATCGCCGCCTCAATTTTTTGCGCGCTGGTGTTCCTCGCCACCTCGTGCAGCACCATGACGACATCGGCCGTGCCGATGAAAGGTTCGTCGTCCGCCGCCGCGCCCGCGTTGCAGGATTTCAAACTCATTGGCGATCTCGGCGGCGACATCGCGGCGTTCACGCTCACCGCCAATGTGCGCGTGGAAAATCCGGCGGGCGGTTCGCTCGAACTGCTTTCCGGCCCGGTCGC
>CAXUBD010000331.1:1846-2097 GCA_964249225.1 uncultured Verrucomicrobiota bacterium
CGGCCATCGGCGCGCATCCGAACTGGCAGGTTCAGGCCAGCGACAACAAATTCATCGCGAATTTTGACCGCAGCGGCATTTTTCCCATCCAGATAAAATTCAACGCCGCCGTTGGCAAGAACGACGGCTGGAGCGCGGTGGATTTCCGCGTCGCGCCGAGCATCTTGCAGCCCATCGTGCTGCAAGGCCTCGCGGCGGACACGCAGTTTCAATTCACCGACGCGGCGCGGCCCGAACGCACCGGCACAAAT
>CAXUBD010000332.1:0-2095 GCA_964249225.1 uncultured Verrucomicrobiota bacterium
GCATATATATATGCGGACTGGCCGGGACTTCCTTGCGGCCCTTGATAGCTCACCCATAAACCCGCAAAGTTTGACGCCTGCGGCGTTGCAATCGGTATGTTGGTCGTAAGCCAGGCGATGTAACCCAGATTTGAGGCCGGTGTCAGGCTGAAATTGCCGCCGCTGGTATCGCTGGAATACGCCACATAGAGGTAGGATTGACCTTGATAATTTTTCCAAAGCCCGCTGAAGTTCGATGCTTGCGGCGTTGCTATCGGTGCGCTCACCGCCAGAATCGCAATGAAATTTTTTGAGGCGTTGAATGTCGTGGTAAAGCCGGTTCCGCTCGCATCATCGGCATACGCGACATAAACATATGCCGACTGGCCGCCTTGGGCCGCCAATCGCCACTGTGCCGGACTTAAATCCGGCTGGTTGCCCTGATTGGCGTCCACGTTTGAAATGTAGAAACTGCCCTGCCAGTTGACGCCTTGCTGCGCCGTGTAAATTGTCCCGGTGTTCCATGTTCCCTGAAATTGCGAGTTGAGCAGTTTCTTCGCCTCGCCCAGCCGGAGCAGATGATTGTCCGTGCTGGCCGGCTGCGTCTGGGTGACGATGCCGACAACCGTTGTGTCCTGTAAAACCGTTGCCATGATTATTCTTTAGCGCCGTTGTCCGGCGTGCCGTTTTTTCTGCCCGGCGGATTTTTCAGGCCCGATCCGTGAAAGGGCGCGGTCAAAGGTTGTGTCTGGGATGAAGGCAAATCCGATTCGCTCTGTTTGAATTTCCGTTCCGCAGCCGGGTCGTATTCGTTTTCATTCAAGAATGTCGCCTGCGAAACCGGCCCGCTTTGCAGTCCGAACTTTAACATATCCGCCGCGATGCGCGGGTCGGTGAAACATTTGCCCGACCATTGCACGCGCACCGGACAGGGCGCTTCCAAAACGCCGTCCGGTCCCAGAACAGTTTCCAGATGCAGCCGCATGAAATCGCGCTCGGCCTGCGCCTGTGTTTTCAGGATGAGCAGCAGAAACGGATTAAGGCTGCGCATCGTTAGCATTTGCGCCAGCGGCATCCCCCATTGCGCCAGCCGGAAAAGCCCGGCCTCGAACTTCGACGCGCCGTAATGCGCGATGTCCGGGCGCGGCCACAAAATTTTGTGGTCGAAATTCGTCGTGAGCAGTTGATGCCCCTTGGTGCTGCTTAATTTTTTCTCGACGGCTGACTGGCGCTGCGGCGAAACGAAATTCAATTTGCTTCCGGCGTGAACGCCATAGCGGGTTTCATGGCCCATCAGGTGTTGCTCATAGACCGAGCGCGCCGCCGCCGCGAGTTGCGCGTCGCCCACTTCCATGCTTTCGTATTGGCCGAACGTCATGAACACGGAAGCCAGCGAGGGCAGCGTCAGCCCTTCGCCCACCGGCCCGCGTTTGAGCACGTCGAACCCGAACGCATCGCCGCCCTTGCGAATCTCAATCGTGGTGGATTTTTGGAACGCATCGCGCTCGGCCTTGCTCAATCCCTTGAAGCGGCGGATGTCCGTGCTGCTCAATGAATGTTGAATCTTCAACACCTCATTGCCCCATTCATCCTTGTAGGTGACTTTTTCAGGCGGATAAATCAGCGGGCGGCCACCCGTGATGCGCCACACGCCGATCACGTTGTCGGCGATGCACCATTCCTGCCACGCATTGAGGACGTAGCGGACGATGACGCGCCAGTTGTCCTGCTTCCATTCCTTGAATTTTATATTGGATTCAGTTTTCGTTTCGTCGTCGGCCTGGGTTGCGGGCAGGAGTTGAAAGCCGAAATTGAAAAAGGCCATGCGCAGAAAAATGATCTGCCGCACAAACGCCTGCTTTCTGAACCAGTTGCGCGCTTCTTGAAAAGTCCGCGCCGTCGCTTCCAGCAGCCACGGTTGCTGCAAATGCAATCCTTCAAGCCGCGTGTCCATGTTCTCGAACACGGAACAAAGGCTGTCACTGGCTTTGGCGGATTTTTTTCTGGGCATACAACTCGACGACTGATTCTATCCGTCGAGTTGCGCGCGTAGGGGAATTCCAATGTCGAGGTAAATAAAAAGAGAATAAGAAATTATTGTTGTGCGTTCAGCTAC
>CAXUBD010000333.1:0-2094 GCA_964249225.1 uncultured Verrucomicrobiota bacterium
TCTGGAGATAGCGCAGTTGCAGCGCGATCGGTTCCTTCGCGATCAGCGACGCGGCCTGCACCATTTTTTCGGCGGCTTCAAATTCGCCCTGCGCGTCCACGACTTTCGCGCGGCGTTCGCGTTCGGCCTCGGCCTGTTTTGCCATCGCGCGTTTCATGCTGTCGGGTAAAGACATTTCCTTGATCTCGACCGCCGTGACCTGGATGCCCCACGGCCCGGTCTGGCGGTCAATGATCTCCTGTAATTTCTGGTTGATGATGTCGCGCTGCGACAGCAGGTCGTCCAGCGACGCCTGGCCGAGCACGCTGCGCAACGTCGTCTGCGCGATGAGCGACGTGGCTTTCCAGAAATTTTCCACTTTTACGACGGCGGCGATCGGGTCTTCGACACGGAAATAAATCACCGCGTCCACCGTCGCCGGGACGTTGTCGCGCGTCATGATTTCCTGTTTCGGCACGTCAATGGTCACGACGCGCAAATCCATCTTCACCATGCGGTCAATGAACGGGATCAGGAAAATCAGCCCCGGCCCTTTCGCGCCGACTAGTTTGCCGAGCCGGAAAATCACGCCGCGCTCGTATTCGCGCGTGATGCGCACCGCCTGCGGCAGCAGCACGAACAGCACGATGAACAGCGGCACGAGCAGCACCGCGCCCGCGCCGAGGATGGTGTGGACGATGGGCGGAAGTTGGGATTGATCCATAAAATTTTGGCGGTTGAATTTTTAGTGCGACTCAACAATGAACCAAACGCACCGCTGCCGCAAATGATTTTGCCGCCATCAACAATCGTCTTCAGTGCGCCCGCCAATTTCCAGCGCGCCAAAATTCCCACATTTATCGCAAGCGACATTTTTGTCAGCCACACTTGCAAAGTTTTGATTCACGTTTTCCCAAAATTCTCCGCCATCGCCACGGCTTTGCGCATGGCTTTGGATTTGTTCACCGTTTCCTGAAATTCATTTTCCGGCACGGAATCGTTCACCCAGCCGCCGCCGGCCTGCACGTGGGCTTTGCCGTCCTTGAGCAGCGCGGTGCGGATGGTGATGCAGGTGTCGAGGTTGCCGTTGAAGGAAAAATAGCCGACGCAGCCCGCATACGGCCCGCGCACGGTCTGTTCGAGTTCGGAGATGATCTGCATCGCGCGGATTTTCGGCGCGCCGCTGACCGTGCCCGCCGGAAACGTCGCACGCATCAAATCGTAAAGCGTCTTGCCGGCGGACAATCTGCCCTCGACCTGCGACACGATGTGCATGACGTGGCTGTATCGCTCGACGATCATCAAATCTTTTACCTGCACCGAACCGAAATCGCACACGCGCCCGATGTCGTTGCGCGCGAGGTCAACGAGCATGACGTGTTCGGCGCGTTCCTTCGGGTCGGCGAGCAATTCTTTTTCGAGCGCGGCATCTTCGTCGGAATTTTTTCCGCGCGGACGCGTTCCGGCAATTGGACGAATTTCAACTTTGCCTTCCTCGCAGCGCACATGGACTTCCGGCGACGCGCCGACGAGCGAAAATCCGTCCAGCTCCAGCAAAAACATATACGGCGACGGATTGATGGAACGCACCGCGCGATAGACGTCCATCGGCGACGCCGTGACCGGCGCGGAAAAGCGTTGCGAGCCGACGACCTGGATGATGTCGCCCGCCGTGATGAGTTTTTTGGCGGCGAGGACGTTCGCGCAAAATTTTTCCTGCGTGATGTTCGACGCGAACGCGACTTCGGGAACTTCGTTCGGCACGCTGACGGGAATGTGTTCGCTCGGCTGTTCGAGCAGCGACACGAGCCGTTCGATTTCGCTCGTCGCATTTTCGTAGGCGTCGGCGGGATTTTCCGCCTCGTCCAAAAATGCGTTGACCAGGACGGTGATCGTCTGCGCGACGCGGTCAAAAATCAAAAGCTGGTCGGCGACGAGAAAAACCATCACGGGCGTCTTCAATTCGTCCTGCGGCGGGCGCGGCACGACCGGCTCGACGTCGTGGATGAATTCGTAACCGATGAAACCGACCGCGCCGCCGGTGAACCGCGGCAATCCCGGCAGCGACACCGCGCGATATTTTTTCATCACGCGCTCGACGACGACGAGGCCGTC
>CAXUBD010000334.1:0-231 GCA_964249225.1 uncultured Verrucomicrobiota bacterium
GCTGAATTTCGCCGGCGTTGCCGGATTTTAAAAATTGAAGGAGTCAGCTTGCACAGTTACCGCTACGCTTGGGCCGCGCGCGCGAAGCAGCTGGGAATGCCTGAACGCTTTGCTCAAAGCGGTTTGGGACACGGTTGCCGTGCGGTCACGCGCGAATATGCGCGCGAAGGCATAGCCATTTGCCCTTCCCTGGAGCAATTCGAGAAATTGCGAATGGAAGAAAAACTGATT
>CAXUBD010000334.1:241-2071 GCA_964249225.1 uncultured Verrucomicrobiota bacterium
GATTTATTTGAATGAGCATAAAGAGCCAATCGCCAAGGCATAAAATTTGCTGCAATTGCGGTAAGGGATGAATTTGCTGAAAGGTTTATTTATAAATTTGTCACGCAGGGGTAATGGCAATTGCAAATTCATAATTTATTGACCAGCCATGGCTTTGCGAGAGGGACTGTCGGACATGAATTAATTTGGATCAGAATGTCGTTTTTTGAGACAAGAGCGATGTGTCAAGTCGTTGAGCAACGGCTTCGGCAATCCCTTTTAGTTTCTTAAAGTTCCGACTCCGAGTTCATCAACTGGCGGACTGATTCCTCAAGAATCTCTTTTCGGGTCTTCCCCGTTTCTACAGATTCCGAGGAAATCCAACTCTCAATGTCTGATGCAAACCGGCGGCGGCCTGAAACCAAGTCTTCCATCGTCATTCTGTCGGTCTTCATTAAATCTTCAAATCTACTCATAAATCCAAGCAAATTTACGCTTTTGTATGTATCACGCAAATTTTTTCATTAAACGTTAAAAAGCAAAATGTATTATTTGGGATTTTAAGTGAAGCGCATGGGAAAATCTAAACACCGAACTTTCCGGTTTGCCCGGGATGTTGACCGGTGGTTGGAGAGGACCTCTGAAAGAACCGGGAAGGCGATGACCCGGCTTTTGGAGGGATCCTGCCGCGCGAGGATGGTTCTGAAAGATTCAGCATTCCTCGAACAATACCGGCAGGTGAAAGGGCTGGAGGAATTAGTCAATCAATTGCCCAAGCTCGCCGCCGATCCTTCGAGAGTTGAAAGCGTAACCGAATTCATCCGCACCCTTCCGGCGGACACCTTTTAGAAAATGACCAGACAAGAAACACAATTTCGTCAGGCTGGCGGTTTTTTTCTCCTTGCTACCGCCAGCCGACGTTGCCGCCCGTTTAAACTAGCTGCCGCGTGTGCGGCGGCCGGGCGGACAATTTAACCCCATAGAAAAATATGCCACTCCATGAGTTTGACAACGAAGCTTCGCTGCGCGAGGCCGAGACCCGGATGCCGCTGGAGCGTGTCATCCGCGAATTTGGTTTTGGCCCTAAGAACGAAAACTGGAAATCGTTCGACTGCCCCTTTTGCAAAAAGGAGGACAAGGCCGGCGTGTTCACCGCCGCCGGTGGCAATACGAAATTGTTCAAGTGTCTGTCGGCTTCGTGCGACGCGAACAAGGCGATGCCGGTCGTGAAATTCGTGATGAAGATTCGCGGATTGAACAGCGACCGCGAAGCCTTCATCGAGTATCTGAAAATGGCGGGCGTCTGGCGGGAGTCCACGGACACCAAGCCGGCGACAACGGAAAATGCTCCGCAGGTGACCAACGGCGACGGACATTCCGCCGTCCTTGAATTTTATTCCAGGCTGACGTTGCTTCCCGGCGACGGGCAAAGAATTTTTGAAAAGCGCGGATTGACCCCGGCGACGTGTACCGCGCTCGGTTTCAGGTCGAACTTGAAATCCAACCGCCGCCTGCTGCTGGAACTGGCAAAAACTTTTGCGTGGGAAGAATTGAAAGCGTCGGGGTTGTGGCTGTCGGGCGAACAGCAAAAACATCGCCGGCCCAATTCACAGTTCTGCGGCTGCATCCAGCTGGCCCGGAAGCCAAAGAGCCAGCGGAAACATCCCGGCGACAAGGCGGTGTGGGGCTGGGGCGATGAGGCATGGTGCGCGAAGTGCGAACACGTTTCCATCGGCGTTCAATGCCTGCAATGCGGCGGCAAATTAAAACCGGCGGATGCGATTTTGATTCCCTATTTCAACGAGCGCGGCGAATTGATCGCGCTGCGTCCGCACAAGGGCGGCGCGCCCG
>CAXUBD010000335.1:0-1188 GCA_964249225.1 uncultured Verrucomicrobiota bacterium
GTGCTGGACAATCCGGTCACGGTCGTGAATTTCATGCGCGAGGAAAACCGGCTGGGAAATGTGGAATCGTTTCTGGCGCTGCTGCTCAACGCGCGGAAGAAATTGATCCGCGTGGAAAAAATTTCGCAGGGTTTGCTCGACACGATTCTGGTGCATCCGCGCGAAGTTTTCCGCGCGGCGATTGTGGCGAACGCGGCGTCCATCGTCCTCGTCCACAATCATCCGAGCGGCGACCCGACGCCGAGCGACGCGGATGTTAAAGTGACGCGCGATTTGATCCGCGCGGGGCAGCTTTTGAAAATCGAGGTGATTGACCACATTATCATTGGCCGCGCGACGGCGGAGCGGGCGAAGGATTATTCGTCGTTGAAGGAGTTAGGATATTTTTACGCTTAATTTTAGCCACAAATGGACACAGATGAAACACAGATGAACAGCTTCAATTTCATTTTCAATCTGTGTGAATCTGTGTGAATCTGTGGCCGCAAAATGATCCACAAAACCGCCATCATTCATCCGAAAGCGAAACTGGACCCGACGGTCGCGGTCGGCGCGTATGCCGTCGTTGACGCGGGCGTGGAACTCGGCGCGCATTGCATCGTCGGCCCGCACGTTTATCTCACGGGCATCACGAAAATCGGCGCGCATAATACATTTCACGCCGGCTGCGTCATCGGCGATGCGCCGCAGGATTTGAAATACAAGGACGAACCGACGCGCGTGCGCATCGGCGACCACAATGTTTTCCGCGAACACGCCACGGTTCATCGCGCTACCAAATCGGACGGCGAGACCGTCATTGGCTCAAATAATTTTCTGATGGCGAATTCTCACGTCGGGCATAATTGCGAGTTGGGCAATCACATCATCATCGCGAACGGCGCGATGCTCGGCGGCCATGCGACGGTGCAGGATCGTGCGTTTATTTCCGGCAACTGCCTGGTGCATCAGTTCACGCGCGTTGGCACGCTGGCCATCATGCAGGGCGGTTCGGCCATCAGCAAAGACCTGCCGCCGTTCACCATCGCGCGCGGCGACAACGGGATTTGCGGCTTGAACGCCGTCGGCCTGCGCCGCGCGGGCTTCACGGCGGAGCAGCGGCTGGAATTAAAAAAACTTTACCACGCCCTGTTTCGCAGCGGGAAAAATTTGCGGACGGCCATCGCCGAGGCGCAGAAAAATTTCAGC
>CAXUBD010000335.1:1198-2067 GCA_964249225.1 uncultured Verrucomicrobiota bacterium
GTGTTCCGACACCGGTCGCGCGAACAACGGGAGCGAAAACGCATAAACACGATTTATAAAATCATCGGCGAGGACGGCAAGGAATACGGTCCGGCGACGGCGGAACAAATCCGGCAATGGGTCGCCGAAGGCCGCGTCGAACACCGGACGCCGATTTTCGTGGACGGCGCGAAGGATTGGAATTTTGTCGGATTGCTTCCAGAGTTCGCTGGACTTTTCGCCACATCTGGCACGCCGCCATCACCGATTGCGCCGCTGCCGCGCGGAACGGCCGCCGCCGGGCAAATGGCGAAAACCAATTCCTATGCGCAGGCGGGGATGATTTTGGGGATTTTATCCCTCGTGCTCTGCTGCTGTTGCGGCGGATTTCCCTTCAACGTCCTCGGCCTGATTTTTTCGCTCATCGCACTTTCGCAGTTCAAAGCAAACCCCGAACTGCAGGAAGGTCGCGGCATGGCCGTCGCCGGATTGATCCTTTCGATTCTGAGTTTGGGTTTTTTTGTTGTCAGGCTGCTGATGGGCGCGGGCCTGGTGTTTATCAACCTGGCGGCGAACCAGCCTCACTTCACCATCAACTGACGGTTCCGAATCAAAATCATGCGCGCCGAACTGCAAACTGTTCCGTCCAAAATCAAATGCGCCGCGCCGCTGCCATTGGGAATTTTCGCGGGCATCGTGCTGGGCATGACGGTCATTGGCGCGGGCGCGATGGTTTTTTTCTTCAATCCCAGCACGCACGGATTTTATCCGGTGTGCCAGTTTCATTCATTGACGGGGTTGAATTGCCCGGGCTGCGGCATGACGCGGGCGTTGTATGCGGTGCTCCACGGAAAGGTGCGGCTGGCATTAAAGGACACTGCGCTGTTCGT